>PWIY01000342.1 GCA_003560215.1 Bacteroidales bacterium
ACGACCTCCGTTGAATGAACAACCGGATGTGGATCTGTCAGAATTGCCCTGAGCGGATGTGCCAACCCAGGTGGGTATACAGGACAATAGCCCGGAATGCAAATGCACCGGGCTTTTTTGATTCATTTTTTTGAGGGGGCTCAGACTGGTGTGGACAACAAGATATGGCTTTTGGAAAGGATTTCTGTGCAGTTATGAGGCCCCGTTATGTGGTTCGGATCCGTTATTTAAACCATGAGCTCCGTTTCCAAAATACCTGCTTAGCATGCTGTCTACGACAATGGGCAGGGTGCCGTAAAGTCCGGCTGCTTCCTTCAGGTCTGAAACCAATACCGTGGTATCCTGTTTGAGCCGGAGCATGGTATATTTGTTCAGTTTTTGCTGCACAGGATCTGTTACAAGGTTGCCTGCCTCAGACATTTCGCCACCAATGATGATGGCCTCGGGGTTGAACAGATGGATCAGGATGGACATTCCTTTTGCAAGGTATTCTCCTGCTTCCTCGATCAGTTCAATGGCAAAAAGATCTCCCTGGTTGGCAGCTTCCACAATGGTTTTCAGTTTGATTGCTTCAAGCTTGTTGTCCACTTTGGCACTGATGATGGAATTCTTGCCCTCCCTGATCATTTGCCTGGCCTTTTTTACAAGAGCCGTTCCGGAAGCGATGGTCTCCAGGCATCCGATCTTTCCGCAATAACACAAATGACCGTCGGGATCCATCTGAATGTGGCCAAACTCGCCGCTGAACCCTGAATGACCCTGGTAAAGCTTTCCGTTGATGATGATCCCCAGGCCTATACCTGATCCGATATTGATGAACAATACATCGGATTTGTCCCTGGCCAGCCCAAACCATGATTCACCCACGGCCATGGCCTTGGTATCATGCTCAATGGTGGAAGGCAGACCGAATTGTTTGCCAAATACTTCCTTAAGGGGTTTGTTGCCAAATATTGGGTAGCTGTAGCTTACGCCTTTTTTGATATCAATCAAACCGGGAATTGTAACACCAAGCCCCAGGATTTCCTTTTTCTGAATGCTGTTTTTCTTCCAAAGATTCTCCATCTCTTTTTTCAGGATGGAAAGGATGTTGTCAGTGGTGTCAAGCCCATCATTTATTTCCAGGATGTCGCTTACCTGTTCATTATGCAGGTTGAACACCCCGATCCTGCTGTCTTTTCTGCTCAGGTCTATGGCAGCGATCAGCCCGGCCCTTGGATTCAATCCGTAAATGGCAGGTTTGCGCCCCCCCTTGGATTCTCCGATCCCGAAATTGTTTACCCAGCCCTCCCTGTTCATCTCGTTCATGATATTGGTGATGGAGGGCACGCTGTTGTTGGTGGTTTCGCACAACTCGGCAATGGTTTTCAGTCCTTCTTTATAAAATATTTCAATGATCCGTTTTTTTAGAAGGATCTTCTTGATGTTTTGGGCGTTGGGCCTGCTTCCTGTCGTGGAATTGCCATTTCTTTTTGAAGAACTCACAAGGGATTAATTTTATTATGATTATTTTTGCAATAAGTTGCTCGTAGTAGTGAAAGTTTTAACAAAAGTACATCGCTTTTTTATAATCAACAAGAAAATGAGTTTTTTTAATTCAAAAGTAGCATCCGTTTGTTTTATTTTATTCCAATTATTTGCTTTTCCGACAGCTTCTGAGGCAATGGCCGGGGAATTTGAATTCCTTTCCGGACCAAACCTTCAATTGGTTTCCAGGCAATCCGTACATGTTACCTGGGCCGTTAACGGCTCTGCAACCAGCTGGGTTGAGTACGGCCCGGACAGAGATCATAATCAGATCGCCAGGCGGTCGGAGCATGGTTTGTTCGATGCAAACCGCCCTGTTCAGAAAGCTGTCATTGACGGACTGAAGCCCGGAACCGATTACTTCTACCGTACGGTATCCGTGGAAATAAAAGAATATGGCCCCTACCAAATTGAGTATGGTGATACATTGTACAGTGACACCTACAGGTTTTCCACTGCCCCTGAAGAAACGGAACCTTTCTCTTTCCTTGCATTCAACGATGTGCACAATCGTCCTGAGTTCATCGGAGATGTTTTTGCCCGTGAAGAAAACGTGGATTTTGCTGCCTACCTGGGTGATATCATGGGGCATATTGACGGGCGGCAGGATATCATAGATTACATTTTGGAACCCTCTTCCCGTCATTTTGCTGCTGAGGTTCCATTTTTTTATGTGCGCGGGAATCATGAGGCCCGGGGTGCCGGGGCCAGAAAGCTGATTGACTATATCGCGACTCCCGACGGATCGTTTTACTACACATTTGAATATGGGTCTGTTTTTTTTATTGTGCTTGACACCGGAGAGGATAAACCCGACACCAATCAGTATTATTTCGGACTGGCTGATTTTGATGCCTACCGTGCCAAGCAGGGTGAATGGCTGCAAAAGGTTGTGGAGAGCGAGGCCTTTCAGCAGGCCGGATTCCGTGTCGTGTTATCCCATTGGCCCATCCTCTTGCGTGATGTGGTGGCCCGTGATGATATCCACCGCCATGGCCGTGAAAACACGCAGCAGCATTTTGCCCGGCCACTGCACGACAACGGTGTTGATCTTCAGCTGGCGGGCCATACGCACCGCCATGAAGTGATTGTGCCGGAGGAGGGTGTAAGCCGCATCTATACCGTGGTTGGCGGAGGTCATACCGGCCAGCCGGGATCCACTTATACACGGGTGAATTACCGGGAAGGCAGTCTTCATGTATTGTTAAAATCCACCGACGGAGAGTTGATTGAAGAGATTCTGATCCACTGACCTGACAAAATATTTGATCGGAGACACTTGGATATTTGATCGGAGACACCCGGCCCTGGCAATGATCTTTGCCGGGGCTTTTTATTTGAGCGATTCATTGTTTTCAGGGAAAGACTTTACTGTGGGCGCTTTATGTGATTTCTTCCCTGCCGGTATAATGGCACCAGGGGCAGGCCCACAGATCCTGGCATATTTTGATTTGGAGTTTGTAAAAATCTTATTGGCAGCAATAGACTATGTTGCCAGCACTAATACTGAATAGATAAATTAAACCAATATGTTTTAGAAATTAATCATGAAGTGAGCATAATAAAACCCACTAATTAAAAAAACATCAAAAAAACATCAAAAAAATATAAAAAACTTTAAAAGTTTATTACATTTGTTTTCAGCAAAATTTTTTGAGGGTATAATGATGTATAAAAATATGTTGTTTTTTTACTGGGTGTTGATGTCCGCGAGCATTCTTTTCTCGCCGGGATGTTCGAAAGATATTGAGGAAGTGGATCCCGAGCCGCCTGTGGTTGAACCGGGAGGTCCCAATGGCAATGGTTATGAGCCTGGCAATGCCTCAGGTATTGAAAAAGACCGGCAATTTGAACCGGACTCAGCCCGTGCAAGTGAGCACCAGCCGGGTGAGGACATTTATCAGGCGCTTGATGGGAATTATAACACCATATACCACAGCCTCTGGGATCAGAGCCGTTTCCCTGAAGAACCTGTTGTTATGGAATTCTTTTTTGACGCGGAAACCGAACACCTTGACTATATGCTGTATCATCCGCGTCAGGATGGGGGAGACA
>PWIY01000175.1 GCA_003560215.1 Bacteroidales bacterium
AGTGTTTAAAAAAGAAACAACATGAAATTATACCATCTCAAAAAGATCAGGATTGTTGTATCTCTGGTTTTTTTTGCGGCCCTGCTGTTCCTGTTTCTCAACATCGAACTGCCATTTTTGAAACAGACCGGCAATGTATTGTTGCACCTGCAGCTTTTCCCGTCCATACTTCATTTTCTGGCACTGTTTTTCACCATATCGGCACTGGGGTTTATTCTGGTCATCCTGCTGACCTTGTTATTCGGACGGGTGTATTGCTCTTCCATATGCCCTCTGGGGACCCTGATGGATATGGTCTCAGCTCTGGCCCGGCAATTCAAAAAGAAGAAAAGACGCCGCTTTCATTTTACTTCATCCCGAAAGAGAATTCTGAGGTACAGCATCCTTGGGGCCACTGTGCTGCTCTGGGCCGGCGGAAGCTTGTTCTTACTGAACCTTCTTGACCCCTATTCCAATTTTGGAAAAATATCCACGAGCTTTTTGCAACCCACATACGTATGGCTGCAGAACACGCTTGTATTCACCCTTGAACGCTTTGAAATATATGCCTTTCGTCCGATGAGCGTTCACACACTTCCGTGGGACGTGCTGCTTGTTTCACTGGCTATCCTGCTGGTAATTGTTACAATGGCTGCATGGCGGGGTCGTCTGTTCTGCAATACCATTTGCCCGGCAGGCAGCCTTCTGGGATTGATCGCATCCAAAGCCTACTACCGGATCGGGTTTACAGAGGAGGCCTGCACCATGTGCAAAAAATGTGAATGGGTATGCAAGGCAGAATGCCTTGACAGCAAATCCAAAACTGTAGATAAAAGCCGATGCGTTAGTTGCTTCAATTGTTTTTCTTCCTGCCCGAATCAGGGACTGTACTACACCCATATCCCCCTGACGGCCAAAGCGCAAAAAAGTCCTCAAAGTGCCGCAAATCCGCATAATACCGAAAAAAGAAACTTCCTGCTGACCCTGACGGCAGGTTTACTCAGCATCCCGCTGCTGAAAAGAAAAGCTTTCCCCCAGTATGCAGATGAACAGCGTCCGGGCATGGTTCCTCATGGCGATCGCAGGCCTGTGACCCCTCCCGGTTCACTCAGTCATGAAAACTTCAACAACCAGTGCATCGCCTGTTACCGCTGCGTGGGTGCATGCCCTACAAAGGTGATCGTACCGGCCTTCTTTGACTTCGGCCTGGAGGGTTTCATGCAGCCAAAGCTGGATTTTGAAAAAAGCTTCTGCAACTTCGACTGCGTGGAATGTACCAAAGTTTGTCCAACCGGGGCCATCCGGAAAC
This sequence comes from Bacteroidales bacterium, assembly GCA_003560215.1. Taxonomy (GTDB): domain Bacteria; phylum Bacteroidota; class Bacteroidia; order Bacteroidales; family UBA7960; genus PUPG01. The sequence continues at coordinate 1,289 of PWIY01000175.1, forward strand.
AAACCATCGAAGAAAAACAACAGATCCGGATCGGTGTGGCCAGATTCCTCAGCGAAAGTTGTATTGTGACCGTTGACAGGACGGACTGCGGGGCCTGTTCAGAGCACTGCCCCACCAAAGCTGTCCAGATGGTTCCATACAGAGACGGTTTGTTCATTCCGCAGGTTACCCCGCATTATTGCGTGGGATGCGGCGCCTGTGAATATGCATGCCCCACCACCCCTTATAAAGCCATTTACGTATCAGGCGTATCCAAACATGAAACCGCCCGGGTCATAGATGATACCGAAGGGCCCCGGGAGGACGATGCAGATGATTTCCCGTTCTGAATTGGTATTTTCGACCATTTTGTTAAAATATTCTAAAAACTGATGCGGCAAATGATTTAATGCTAATTTTGCCGCATCATCTTTTGTCAGAAAACCCCCGCATCATGTCAAAACAGGGAAAAGAGGAAATAAGGGAAGACATCATAAGGGAAGCCAGGCAGCTCTTCAGCAAATATGGTTTCAGGAAAACCACCATGGAAGATATTGCGCAGGCCACCCACAAAGGGAAAAGTTCACTTTATTACTATTTCCCCAACAAGGAAGAAGTGTTTCAGGCAGTCATTGAAAGTGAGGCTGCCATTCTGCGAAAAGCCCTGACTGACAATACAAGGGGCATCCAGGACGCCCCCAAAAAGCTGAAAGAACACATTCGCATCCGCATGAAAACAATGAAGAACCTGGTAGGTTACTATCATGAAGCCAGCCATGAACACGATATTCATTACTCTTTCATTGAGAAATTGCGGGAAACCTTTGACCGGGATGAAGTGCAAACAATCAGGGAAATCCTGGATGAAGGCGTCAGCCAGGGCCAGTTTCAGCCGCTGGATACATCACTGGCAGCACGGGCTCTTGTCACAGCCCTGAAAGGTTTGGAATACCCGCTGGTGTGGCAAAATGACAAGGACGACCTGGAAAACCGGATTCAAAAGATGACCAAGCTGTTGTTTTACGGACTGCTTAAACGCTGATTTTTTTTATGATTTTTTCGACCAAAATACGTTTTTATTCTAATTTTCTATTAATTATGAGATTACTAAGTATCGGAATGGCCATGATGATTCTGGGCTCCTGGTGCGCTGAAGTCAACGCACAGGAGGTGCTGAGCCTCCAAAAGAGCCGGGAGATGGCCCTGGACAACAACAAAAAGCTGCAAATGGCAGAAATGGACAACCAGGCAGCACGACTGCAAAAAGAATCTGCAAGAAAGCATTTCTTTCCACAGCTTTCTTCGGAAGGTGGTTTTATGAGAAGGAACAAGCAATACCAGCTGTTCGACCAGGACATGTTCCTGCCCGTCATCCCTTTTGAGGGCATTGACCGCGAAACCGGAGGATTTGACCGATCCATTCTCCGAGACCCTGATCTGGCTCCGGAGGTGATTGTGATCAACCCGGTTACCGGGGAACCGGTACTGGATAATGAAGGAAACCCGGTATTCCAAAACTATGCCTGGCTGCCACAGGAAGAAGGCAAATTGGGGCAAAAAAACAATTACCAGCTTGGCCTGACCCTGAAACAGCCGGTATATATGGGAGGAAAGATCAGGGCGGGCTACCGGATGTCTGCGGCCGGTGAACGGATCGCACATGCCCGGCACAGACTCACAGAATCGGAGGTATTGAAACGGACCGACCGCCTTTTCTGGCAGGTGGTAAACCTCCGGGAGAGCCTTGAACTGACCATGAAGTGGAATGAAATGCTCGATCAGCTGGTATACGACCTGGAGCACCTGTTCGAAGAGGGAATCGTTACCCACAATCAGTTGCTCGAAGCAAAGGTCAAAAGGAATGAGATCCGGCTCAAGGTAATGCAGGCTGAAAACGGACTTCAGCTCAGCAAAATGGCACTGGCACAACACCTTGGCATTCCGCTTGACCAGTCATTTAAACTGGATGATTCATTTGTTCCGCAAAGGAGCGAAGAAACGGTGCACCAACTGGTTGAATCAGCTTACAGGAAACGCCCTGAGATCCACATGCTCGAAGAAGCGGGTTTTGTCCGGGAGGAAAAGATCAGGGCAGAAAGGGCTGCCATGCTTCCCTCAATCGGGCTGGCAGCCGGATACACCTACATGAACCCCAATCCATACAATGGCTTTCAGGATGAGTTCGGGGGCGACTGGCAGGTGGGTCTCTCGGTAAAGATCCCGATCTACCATTTCGGCGAAAAAAGAACCAGGGTTGCCAGGG
>PWIY01000295.1 GCA_003560215.1 Bacteroidales bacterium
CGCTGGGCTTAAAACTCATCCCCAAAAATGAATCAATAGCTGCCAATACACTTTCGGCGCCTTTTCTTCCTGGAGACGTCTCTCTGCCTGAGTTCATGCAGGCCATGGGAGATGCGGAAGTAATCATTGCCGGTGGGTTGCTGCCTGAAATAAAAACCCGCTATTTCAGGGTCGGACATATGGGGTCAGTGGCACATACCGACCTGATGAATACTGTCAGAGGCATTGCCCGCGCATTGAATCAATGCGCCCACAAAGCCAATGAAGATGACGGAGTTTTAGCCATTGACCAGATCATGAAATAGTAAACCAATTTCTATAACCAAACCACAACAGTTATGAAAAAGACGCTGATGGCATTCAAGGTTTTGTTAGCTATGTTATTGTTCACCGGTTGCGGCCCCGCACCTGACCGGGAATACCAGGAAATGCTGCTTGAAAGAATCAACCAGTATGAAGAAGTCACCCTTACCACCGACCTGTCGTGGCTAAGTGAAAGTGAACGCAGGATGATTCCCATCCTCATTGAGGCCGCCGGGGTCATGGACGACATTTTCTGGTTGCAGTCGTACGGAGACAAGGATGAACTCATGGAGTTCATTACAGATGAGTATGCCCGTGAATATGCCAGGATCAACTATGGCCCCTGGGGAAGACTGGAAGGACACACTGCCTTTTACCAGGGGTTTGAGGATAAACCGCTTGGTGCAAATTTCTACCCGCACGATATGGACAGACAGGAGTTTGATGACTGGGACAATCCGGATAAAGACAGTCCGCACACCATCATCCGTAGGGGCCCGGATGGAACCCTCATTGCTGTTCCTTACGCGGAGGCCTATGCAGACCTGAATCGGGAAGCAGCCGAATTACTGCGCGAGGCAGCCACTTTTGCTGAATATGAGCCGCTTGCTGAATTCCTGAAAAAGCGGGCGGAAGCACTGGTGTCCGACAACTATCATGAAAGTGACAGGGCCTGGATGCAGATGCGCGACAACAATATAGACTTTGTGGTCGGGCCCGTCAACACAGGTGAAGACCGTAAATTCGGATACAAGGAGGCACACAGTGCCTATGTGCTGATCAAAGACCATGAATGGAGCGAGCATTTGAAACGATTTGAGGCCATGATACCCGAAATGCAGGCAGGGCTCCCCGTTCCGGATGAGTATAAACAGGAAGCACCCGGCGATGACTCAAACCTTTTCGTGTATGATGCATTGTTTTATGGAGGCCACTGCAATGCCGGGCCAAAAATGATCGCACTGAACTTGCCAAATGACCCGGTGGTTCAGCGGGAAGCGGGAACAAGGAGCATGCAGATCAGGAATGTAATGGAGGCCAAGTTTGATGAAATTCTTCTACCCATCGGGGAAATGATCATCCACGACGACCTGAAAGAATATGTGACCTTTGATGCCTTCTTTCACCTGACTGCGTTCTATGAAATAGCCGAAGCACTGGGGATCTCACAAACCATCAACGGACAAGGTTCTGTGAGAAGTGCCTTACGCGAATACTACGGGATTATGGATGCAAACAGTTCTGACATGATCGCCCTGTACCTCCTCTCCATGTTGCATGAAAAAGGTGAGATTTCAGAAAAAGAATTGCATCAGGCCTATGTTACCTCATTTGCCAGCATACTTCGTTCAAGCAGGTTTGGCACCGCGGGAGCCCATGGAGTTGCTGCAATGATCCGTTTCAATCATTTTGAAAGAGCACAGGCTTTTACCCGATGTGAAGACACCAATACCTATATGGTTGATTTTGAAAAAATGCAACAGGCCGTTGAAGAAGGGGTTGCCCGGATCATCAAATTAATGGGAGATGGCGATTATGACGCTGCCCGCGAAATGATTGCAAGAGACGGAGAAATGTCAGAAACACTGCAAAGAGACATTGACCGGATCAACGAGAGTGACATTCCTGTTGACGTGGTTTTCAGACAAGGGGTTGATTATCTGGATCTTTAAATAAAAAAGTCAGAACCGGGCTGAAACATCAGAAAAATCAGGGGAAACCTTTGATCACGCCCGGGAAAAAATGTATATTTGCCCCCGAATGTGTATGGCGTTCATTGCAGGGGGAGTTCCAGAGCGGTCAAATGGGGCAGACTGTAAATCTGTTGGCTTTCGCCTTCGGAGGTTCGAATCCTTCCTCCCCCACATCTATTCAAAGGTGGTCCTGATTTCGGACCACCTTTTTTTGATCATCCCACCCACTTTCTGATCAATCGGAAGGGTAAAGACCTCCTCCGAAACATCATTTGCATGAACCCATCTTGAAGAGAACGCTCCCTCTTTCGTTTCTTTAAAGTCAAATGCTTCCCGGCTTACCGGGAGGGTATCCGGTTCTTTCAGCTTCATGAGGTAATAAATACTGATCAGTTGCTTCCCCGGAATAAAGCGAGTGGGCTGGAAAATATCCGTTGTGTAAAAATGAGACAAAACCTCCGCCTCACGGCCCAGTTCCTCCATTGATTCACGCTTCAGGCAATCAATCGTTCCTTCTCCATATTCAAGTCCCCCGCCCGGAAATTTGGTCATATGGGTTTCAAACCAGTATTCATCACACACAAGCAAATGATCCTGGTGGATACAAATTCCATATACGCGAATTACAAAGGGATGTTTGGTAAAAGACATGATGATAAATTTTTTTTCAACAGGTATGCATCAAGCAAGCCAGCTTAGCTCTAAGGTTTGACTCCACGGGTCATCTCTCGCTTTCCTTTGGGGCCGGGAGGATGCTCCAGGCGAAAACCGCAGGCCTTCAGCGCCCGTTTTACCGAGCCTTTGGCACTGTATGTTGCAATTACGCCCCCGGGCTTCATGGAAGCAAAAACCCCGGCAAATACCTTTTCAGTCCAAAGCTCCGGCTGCACCTGTGGCCCGAAAGCGTCGAAATAGACCAGATCAAAGGATTCAGCAGGCAAAGAAGCCTCGTGCACCTTATGGTGCCACTTTTCAAATTCAAACCCCGTTATAATCCTTTCTTTTTCAAAAAAAGGAAGCTCATGCATCCGCCTGAAAGCTTTCTCAGGCATCTCCTCCCCTGTCAGATCAATATAGTTCAGCGCAGCAACCTCTTCCCTGTTCAGCGGATAAGGCTCCAGGGCAAGATAATTAACACTGCAGCCGGTTTCGGCAGAACGCATCAGGGTAAGCAATGCATTCAACCCCGTTCCCAGCCCCACTTCCAGGATATTTATCTTTGTTGCCCCGGTTTGGATGATTTTGTCGAGTCCCTCCCTGATGAACACATGCATGGACTCATGTAAAGCACCATGGATCGAATGATAATGCTCGTTCATTTCGGGCAGATAAAGGGTGTATGAACCGTCTGCGGTCTGAATGAGCCTTCTGTTGTAAAAGTTGGTCAAAACAAAATATTTCGTCCAAAAGTAAACAAAAACACAGGGTTTTTCATTGTATATATTGTAATATTGTAATACCAAAAAAAGAAATAATGACCCGGACAAATAAAATAGGAACCATACAGGCCTGGCTGGCACAAACGCGGGCTA
>PWIY01000216.1 GCA_003560215.1 Bacteroidales bacterium
ATCGCCACTTCGGGAACCTCCCTTACCACGGGCCAGATTAAGCTGATCCGCCGCTATACCGACAATGTGACACTTCTTTTTGACGGGGATCCGGCGGGAATCAAAGCGGCATTCCGGGGCATTGACATGATCCTGGAAGAGGGCTTAAATGTAAGAATTGTGCTTTTTCCCGACGGAGAAGACCCGGACTCCTACGCCAGAAAAAACCGGCCCGCGGAAGTAAAAACCTTTGTTGAAGACCAGGCAGCAGATTTCATCTCATTCAAGACCCGGCTGCTCCTCTCGGAAACACAGAACGATCCCATCAGAAAAGCCAAACTGATCAAGGAAATCGCCCAAACCATTTCACTGATCCCCGATCCGATTGCCCGAACCCTGTACACCAGGCAATGCAGCGAGATCATGCAGGTGGAAGAAAAGCTGATGGTGGCTGAGGTGAGCAAGATCCGTAGGCAGCGTTTCAAAAAGAAAAGCCTCCCTTCTCCGGATGAAAACCAACTGCAGGATACTCCGGAAATACAGGCAGACACACAAACTGCCGAACACCACGTGGAAAACCACTCGCAGGAAAAAGAACTAATCCGGCTGCTTCTGAACTATGCAGATCATACCATGGTATTTGAGGTGGAAAATGAAGACAGCCAACCGGAAGAAGTGCCTGTGAAAGTGGTGGATTTTTTACTGCAGGACATCCGGGAAGACAACCTTCAGTTCGACCATGCTCCCTGCCAGCAAATTTTTGACCATTTTGCGGAAAAAAGAGATCATGACGAGCTGCCCGGCAGCAATGCCCTGGCACAGCACCCCGATCATGCTGTGCGGGAACTTGCTATCAATCTGCTCGCCACAAAGTACAGCCTCAGTCCCAACTGGGAAATGCGTCATAAGATATTCGTGGTGGAGGAAGAGGAAGACCTCAAACCACGTGTATTACAGGCTGTGTATGCCTTCAAGCTGCGCAAGCTTGAAAAGATGATCGATGCCAACCAGCAATTGATACAGGAGGCCGAGTCAGGCGATAATAAAAATGATGAAGTGTTGATGCAGCTGCTGGAAACCAGCCGCGACCTGAAAATTAAACACCGCAAGTTCGCAACCGCCCTGAACCGGGTCATTACAAAGTAAGCACGGGGGTGGCCTCCCCGATCAATGTCATCCCCAGTGGCTATTTCCTGACTCCCGGACAATAACCAATCCAATCACTTAATGGATTTTTTCCCAGGTGCAATCACTGGCTGAATACGCTTCCCCGGCATCCCCCTGGTGACCAAACATTGATTGGCTCAAAACGATTCCGGTGTTTCCTGGTGTACAAAAACGAACATGAGCGTTCGCTGACGACCACCCGAATAAAGCGGGAATCATAAGCACCACCCCATACTTATCTGACATTCAGTTATAACCAAATTCTGGCATTCGGTTTGTTCGATCCTTGCCGAACAAAAAAATTAAAAGTTTTATTGCTTCGGTCATTGTCGAACCAAAAAAACTTAATACCTTTGTCAACGAAACAAATGATTAAGCATTTGACCAACAACCACCGGCCCGTCGGTGCCGGCTAACCAGGGCGCGAAGCGCCGTTAACCCGGGGTGCGAAGCACCCGATAAACACAAAACTATGACATTGAATTCTGAAAAAGAACGCTTTATAGAAGACAACGGCCTGCTGTTTGAAAAGCTTGGTGTAACAAGAATGTCTGGCAGAATACTTGGCTACCTGATGGTCGCCGACAAGGAAAAAGTTTCCTTCAACGAGCTGACTGCAGTACTGAAAGCTTCCAAAAGCTCCATCAGCACAAACCTTAAAATGCTGCTGCAGATTGGCTTTGTCAAACCACTGACCCTGCCGGGTGAGCGAAAGACCTATTATATGCTTTCTCCTGACATGGACTGGCAGGCCTATTTTTCTGAGCGGCTGGAAATGATCAAAGCCATGAACAATATGTTCAGGAAAGGCCTTAAACTGCGCACCGCAAAAAAAGACAATGCGGCACAATGGCTCAGGAAAGCCACCGAGTTTTACGGTTTCATCATTAAAGAATTTCCGGCCATGCTGAAACGCTGGGAAGAAGGTCAAAACAAGCCAGGATGATGACACCACACAGCCGCAGGCCCCCAAATAAATTTTTTTTCGGGCAAACAATCATTTAGAAACAAATAACCCTCTACTCCCATGAAAACAACACAGATTATTTTGAACAAAGCAATGATGGTTATTGCAGCCACCCTCTTGCCCATCTGCCTGTCTGCGCAAGACCCAGGGGAAATCATGCGGGAAGTTGAACAGAACATGCGTGGCGACGCATCTTACAACGAGATGAGCATGAAAATAGAGCGCCCGAGGTACACCCGAGAAATCAGCATGCGCTCCTGGGCACTGGGCGATGATTACTCCCTGGTTTACGTAACGGCTCCGGCTCGCGACGAGGGCACCGCATTTTTGAAAAGAGGCAACGAGATCTGGAACTATCAGCCAAACATAGACCGCACAGTCAAAATGCCTCCTTCCATGATGTCACAGTCCTGGATGGGGTCGGACTTCACCAACGACGACCTGGTCAATGCCAGTTCCCTGACAGATGATTATACCCACGAGCTGCTGGGTGAGGAAGAAATAGACGGCCATCTCTGTTATGTAATTGAAATGACGCCCAAACCGGACAACCCGGTGGTGTACGAAAAAACCATACAATACATCAGCAAGGAACATATCCTGCCGGTACGTTCTGAAAATTTCGATGAACGCGACAACCTGGTTAACACCATTTACTTCAAGGATTTCAGCACCATGGGTGGGCGAACCATTCCTGAAATTATGGAAATTGTCCCGGCTGACAAGGATAACCAGCGGACGGTGATCACCACCCACCATGCGGATTTTGACATCGATGTCAGCGAGGACTTCTTCTCCACCCGGAACCTCACCCAAATCGACCCATAACCATGAAAACACTACTGACACTCGCCTGGCGAAATCTCTGGCGCAAAAAAAGGCGCACCTTCATCACCTTAAGCTCGGTGATGTTCGCGACCATCCTTGCCATTGTGCTGATGTCGATGATCAGTGGCATGCAGGAACAAATGGTCGACTCCATTGTAAGAAACACCACGGGTTATTTGCAGATCCAGGATGTACTCTATCACGACGAACCCTCCATGGATCATGCCCTGGAATACGGGGATGAGGTAAAGGATGCACTCGCCGCTTTTCCTGAAGAGATCAGCTATACAGTACCACGCATCGGGGGGTTTGCCCTGGCCGCAAAAGATATGGGTACGCGCGGGGTGATGGTAAACGGCATCGATCCGGAAAAAGAAGACCGGATGAACGACCTGTCGTCAAACATGGTAAAAGGCGAAATGTTTACCATTGATGATGATTATGCCGTGATCGCGGAAGGCCTGGCTTCACTCCTTGAAGTGGAGCCGGGAGATTCCATTGTGCTGCTGGGCCAGGGATTTCAGGGAATGACGGCCGTCGGAACCTACAGGATCGGCGGATTCATTGAGTTTTTTATGCCGGAA
>PWIY01000098.1 GCA_003560215.1 Bacteroidales bacterium
CACTTACCGAGTACATTAAATCCGGGATTTATGTATTGACTTTCTGATTTACGGGATTTTCAGACGCCCGCTTCAGGGCCATGCGCAAAGGTCAAGTCCAAAACCTGGACACACAATCAGATTAAAGGGGTTGCTGCCGGAACCGGCAGCAACCCCTTTAATTTTTGGTTCGGATGACAAGCAAATGTTTATGCCTTCACGCTTCAGCCAACATCCCGGGTTTGGCAAGCGACTGGATCTGATTAACAAACCATCAGATTGCAGAAAATATAATTCCCCTTCAAAATTATTGTTTCAAAAAATAATTATATATTTAGCCCATACTTTTAGCTTGCCAATCGCTCTATTTAACCAAAACATATGCATAAAAATCCATACTTATCTTCGGTTTATTGCTGTAGCATCTTTTTTATCCTTTTATTGCTCTCTTACAGCGGAAATGCGAGTGTAACACTTAGCCCTGAGCCTTCTCACGCCAGTTATTGCTCAGGAAACGATGGTGTTAAGTTAATTGCTTCTGATTTGGAACCTGACACTGACTATCATCTTTACGTTGAGGATGGCGGAGGATGGGAATTGACCGCCGGCCCGTTTTCAGTTTCACCAGGAGAAAGCCAAAAGGAGATAGGGGTGTTCCCAACAGGAAACTACAAAGTTATTTGGATCGATGAATTCGGTGAGGAACTTGAAAGCAATGAAGTTTCCATTACCCGGGTTGCCCTTCCCGAAGTCCATCTCCTGACAGAAAGAACCGGTGATGATTGCGTGCCTGTAAGACCAGTTTTGTCAGGATCGCAAATTGGGGTGAGATATACGCTTTACAGGGGGACTACAGAATACGGCTTTCTTTCCGGAGACGGACAGGAGTTGGATTTTGGCATAGTTGATGAGCACGGAAAGTATACCATCAGTGCGGCCTGGGAAAACGAACAGGTTGCATGTCCGGTCATGATGGACGGAGAAATAGATGCCCGCAGAAAACCTGAGGAAGTGATGATATCTCCCGCCCATGCCAATTTATGTGCAGGTCGGTCGGTGGTAATTACCTTTCATGATACAGAACCAAATACCACCTATTATATCATGTCACCGGAAGGGCAGGAGGAATACAGCTTCAACAGTGGTGATGGCGGGAGTTACAATTTTTCCCACACTTTCACCAAACCAGGTATATACAGCATAGAGGCCATCAATGCTTTCTGCAGTACTTTATTTGAAAGAGAAATAACCATTGGCATAACTCCGGAAAAATTTACCATGCTGAGTCCGGTTGGATGTCCGGGAACTGAAATAGCCCTCGATGGATGTGAAGAAAATGTTGATTATAAGTTGCCCCCACCGCTGCCTCTCCCCGGAGTCAAAGCCTCTGACATATCTGAAGACGAAGATAAGGGCTACGAAATGGGAAGCTGTACAGATGGGACACTGAGCTTTGGGCCAAAGTATCAATCGGGCATTTACCGGATTGAGGCAATCCACAGGGATAGTGGATGCAGTGTCTGGATGCATGGAGAAACTGCCATCATGCCTGAACCCAGGATTTTCGCAGTTACCCCGGGAGTAGCCGAAGCATGCATTGAGAACACAACAATAGGGCTCAATCACTCCGAACCAGGAGTCAATTATACGCTGATCAAGGATCGCGACGTGGAGATAGAAACAGTTTCTGCTGATCCCGATGGTGGCCCTGTAAGCTTCTCTGCACTTGATGAACCGGGAGTCTATTCTGTGATTGCCCGTTTTGGAAGTGATAATGACTGTGAAACGTTTATGGACGGAGAAATCCGGATGTACAGAACACCTGAAAGCTTTAAGATAACAGCAAACGGTGAAGTACCAGACCATAGCTATTTTTGTTCGGAAAGTACAACCATTGGATTGAGCAACTCACAGCAGGGAGTGGAATACAGGCTCAGGAAGGATGGGAACGTTGTAGCAACCCACAGCCCGGATGGTGGTGCTTTTGAATTTGCCGGCATCACTCCCGAACAGGGGGTCTATACAATTACTGCCCACAGGGCAGGCTGCCATTCAGCCATGGAGGGATCGATAAGAATAAGTGACGGCCCGGCTGAATATTCACTCACAACAAGCAAAAGCGTTATTTGTGAAAGCAGCAATGAAAACATAATATTAAGTCTTTCCGGCTCTCAGCCATCTGCGAACTATCAGCTTTTGCTTAACGGATCTCCTGTTGGTGCAGAGCTTTCAGGCACAGGTAATGTCCTGAGGTGGGAAAACATTGAACAACCCGGAGTTTATGAAGTAGTTGCCGTTTATAAGGGGGATGAAAGCTGCCCTGTATATACCGAATCGGTGGAAATAACGCATGTTCCTGACCCTGTAATCAGCAGCTTTTCACTTTCAAATGGCAGTATCGTGGAAATATGCAACACTGAATGCATTGAACTAACCATCACCTATAGTGCAGAGCAAGAGGTAGAGGTAACATACACGGATGGCCACTCACAGTCTCAAATCATTCTGCCCCCTGCCAACAATGAGAACCATACCTGGGAAGTATGCCCGCCACAAAATGCAAGTTACAGGATACAGCGCGCAAGATACACAGGTGAGCCATATTGCCAGGTTGAGATAAACGATCTTGACGCAATCGATATATCGGTCAGGCCAGGTCCTGTCAAATTTGTTTTTGAGGGCACTCCGGAATACCCACACGGTTCAAATTGCGCACCGGTTAATCTTAGATTGCAAAATTCTCAGGAGAATGTCAGTTATTCCCTGTTCAGGGATGGCGAAATTTTAGCTGCCGACATAACAGGGGACGGCAATCCCATTGACTTTGGCCAATACGATATTGGCGGCACATATTATGTGATTGCCAACAAAAACGGCTGCGAAGAAAAAATGACTGGCGAAATCACCATAAATGCTCTGCCGGATAATTACAGTGTGGCTCCTCAGGGAGTTGTTTGCTCCCACAAAAACTCTGTCATCGGGCTTGATGGAGGTCCGCAACCCGGTGTTCAATATACATTGTGGCGAAACGGTTCACCATATAGCGACATGTCAATCATTGACGGCGATCTTGCTTCCGAAGTTTCTTTTACGGATCTGAATCAAACAGGCACCTATCGCATCCACGCTGAGAATAAAACAACCGGGTGTCAACGGTTAATGCCCGGAAGCCTGCAAATAAATAAAAGCCCGGAAAAATTCACCCTTTATCCTTCGGAAACTTCCTGCGGCCCGGCTCAACTTTACCTGAATGGATCTGAAGAAGGGGTCGATTACATTCTTTACAGGCAGATTGACGATGAAGAACTGTATGTGGAAACGGTAACTGGTCAGGGAGACCCTGTTTACTTCCAGAAACAGGAAAGAGCCGGAAATTACTTTGTTGTTGCCAAAAATGATTATTGCGAGCGGATCATGCATGGTGAGGCCAAAGTTGGAGCCAATCCTTTGGTTTTTGATATTACCCCAAGCGCAGGAAACTACTGCGTGGAATCTTCCCTGCAGCTGGGGTTAGAAGGATCAGAACCAGGTAAA
>PWIY01000259.1 GCA_003560215.1 Bacteroidales bacterium
CCGGGCTGGAAGAAACCGAACTGGATAAAAACTACGCCGCCATCACCCGTTTTCTCGAAAAGTCAGAGGCCTACCTGGATAAAGACCTTACCCTGAAAAAGATGGCCGCACTCATGGATCTTTCAGAACACCTGATCTCGGAAACCGTGAACCGGAAAGCCAATAAAAGTTACTCGGATTTCATCAACGCTTACCGGGTACGCTGTTTTCTTGACAAGGTCGAAGCCGGAGAGCACAAAACCAATACCCTACTCGGACTGGCACTGGATTGTGGCTTTAACTCAAAATCCACGTTCAACAGGGCATTCAAGCAGTTTTCCAACCAAACCCCCTCGGCTTACATCCAGGAACTGTCCCAAAAATCACCCCCCGCATAAACGCCGAAGGCCGCAGAAGCACCTTGCCCCTGCGGCCATCCGCAAACCCCGCCGGCCACGTGCAATGATTAATTCCCGGTAAACGAGATTTCTTCCAGCAGGCGATCCGCCCCCATATACTCATCCAGCACAAACAACACATAGTTGATGTCAACGGCAATATTGCGGCTATAATCGGGAAAGTACTCCAGGTCAGATACCACGCCGTGGCTTGAACGGTCAAAACCGATGCCCACCAGGTTTCCGTGTGCATCCAGCACCGGGCTGCCGGAGCTGCCCCCGGTGGTATGGCTGTCGTTGATGAAACAGGCGGGAATCCGGTCAGCATTATCCGTTTGCTCCAGAAGCGCTACATAATCCTCAGGCAGGTCATAATCTGCAATGCCTGAGTGATGCTTGTCGAGCACCTCCGACAAGTAGGTTCTGTGGGTAAATTCTTCTCCGTTGACGGTATACCCCCTGGCCGTTCCGAAAGAAAGACGCAGTGAGCTGTTGGCATCCGGGAAAACCGGGTTGTTCGAATTTTCACTGATCAGGCGCACATACTCCTTGTGGTGAACGCCATATTGATTGCGAAGTCGCTGCCGCTCCGGGAAAACCAGGTCACGGTTCACAAAGTAAAACCCCAGGTTAAGCTGGTACACAGGATCCTGTTCCAGCACCTCTCCATCCGCTACCGTAAAATTATCCAGAAACTGGTAAATGCTTTCTTCCGAAGCGAAGATCGACCCCTCAAAGATATCCCTGATATACGCATCGTGGTCGTCGTACTCAGCCAGCCTTTCACGCACTGCCCTTGTTTTATAGGAATCCGGGATGTTCTGGTCATAATGGCGGACCATGGCCGCCAGAATCTCCTTTTCCAGCTCCAGGTCATGGTTCTCAAAAAAGTCTTCTGTCAACCCCCTGAGCCTGTAGGCCTCCCGCTGAAGATCTCCTTCATCGAGCCGGCCGGCCTCGGCATAACGCGTGGCCATGGCACCCAGCCTGTCAAAAAGGGCCACAAAAGCCGTGAACTCCGCCCCGCCAATTCCGGCCTCCATAATATGGGCGTTGATCATCTCCAGGGTGTCCAGTTCGGTCACAATACCTTTGATCGCCTCCAGTGTTTCATGGTAGGATGCGGCTTCCTCTTCACACAAACCCTCGGGGAATGTTTGCTCAAACTGCTGCTTCCGCTCTACCAGCCCGAGGTTATGAATCCCTTCACGCTCTCCCCTCCAGCGCAGAAGATGGTTTGACGCACTGGCATGCAGGTTGGTATACTTCACCCAGATATCCTCATCGGCCGCCATGGCCTCCTCCATGATACTTACCTTTTCGCCCCTTATATTGATGGAATGATGATGGGTGACCTCAGCCAGTTGCCTGACAGCCTCCGAGGTCAGGAACTGTTTGGTGGTTCCCGGGAAACCGAATACCATGGTAAAATCCCCCTCATGAACACCTTCAGTGGATACAGACAGATGCTTCCGCGGATAAACCGGCATATCAAGCTCTTCATGATACACCCTTAAAATGGCAAAATCGGCTGATTGACGTGGCCATTGCCAGTTGTCGCGGTTGCCGCCGAATTTCCCGAGGTCCATGGGCGGAACAGCCACCAACCTGACATCATTGTAAACCCGGTATATCTCCATAAAATACTGGTTGCCTGAAAAAAAACTTCTGATATTAACGAAGTATTTACCGTCTTCCCCATATTCTTCGGCCAGTTCCCTGCCACGTTCGTTCATGATGTTATTGTGCTGCCTGGCCGGGATCGTGTCAAAACCGGCCGTGATGATCGCTGTAACATCCTCCGTCCTGACCAGCCTGGACACACTCAGCCCGTTGGCCGGAAGCTCCTGCTCATCTGATCCGGCCAGAAAGCCGTCGCGGATATAATTGTTTTCCGGGCTGCTGTGCTGCTGGATATAGCGCAGCGCCAGGTGATGGTTGGTCAGTATCAGGCCGCTTTCGCCGATGAAAGCCGCAGAACCGAAAAACGATACCGGGTTGTCGGTGGGGCCCATTCCCAGCACCGCGTCATGAATACTGGGTTGATCCTCATTATAAACATCAGATTCGGATAACATGAATCCTGCCCTGCGCATATTCTCAAGGGTTACCTCATCAAGTTCGGATGGCATCCACATGCCCTCGTCTGCCTGCAGGAAAAAGATTCCGGAAAAAAACAGGATAATCGTCAGGTGTAGTTTTCGCATTTCTTTGTAGTAAGTTTTGAAATTTGCGACCCGGCCGCAATGATCATATGCGAGACAAATCCAGAGGCAATGCACGCGTATATTTGTGCCGGGCAGTTAAGATTTATTTTGTGAATATATTCAGCATATACTGGTAATGCGCGGCCAGTTCTCCACCGGCCCGGTTCTCTTTGCGCTGAAGGTCATTTTTGATGATTTCGGTGTGATAATAAAGGGCCGGCATCAAGGCATTTTCCACCACTTCATACTCATCCTGGTTGTCAAGGATGTGCCTGACCTGCTTCACCGCCTCCAGTTGCACATTCTGCACCGACCGGCTTACGCGGCGACCATGGTCAGTAAATACCATGGCGGTCAGGTCTTCCAGGTAGGCATGGATGGTGTAGGGATCATCCGACATGGATGCCGATTGCCTCAGATGCAGGAATTTATCGCGCGAAAACAAGGTTTCCACGGCCGATCGCTGCACGGCAAATATCTCAGGTTCATTGCTCCCAATTCTTGCGGAAATATCGATGGGATCCATCCAGTCAAACAGACTGAACAACTCCTCAAGGATAAACACCAGGGCTTCGCGCTGCCGCTCCGTGGAAACAGGACGATACAGGCTGCCGTCTTGCGCATACACCCCCTCAAACTGGTAGATGCCCCCGATCTGTGCAGAAGCGTGGCGCAGATAATGCCCGTACTGCCGCATCAGGGCATCGTGCATGGAGCTGAGCCGGCGGTAATCCCCGTCCTCCACCTCCATCCAGTCAACCATATTCTCAAGGATCAGGCGCGCATTGTCCGCTCCGTATCTGCCGGCTTTCACCACATCATCACCCAGTGCATCCGACTGCGAAGAGGGATCGGAAAAAGAGCGGTTGCGCCTGAACCAGTAAGCAGGGTCATGGCTTTTTTCTTCAATCCAGCCGTTGAGCACCGGCACCTCCTCAAAAGGATCAGCGGCCTCCGGTATGGGCTTGTACCCATACTTAACGGCAAACATATCATAAGCACCCATAACGGGCGGAGTAAAACTCACCCCCTCGTCGCCCGGCTGGGCAATGAAATTGTTCCTGGCATAATCCATGATGGAAGCACAGCTTCCGTGGGCCTGCGTAAAAGTGGCAGACCTCAGGGAATCAACCGGAAAGGCGTAGTGTGAACGAAAATTGTGCGCCAGGCCAAGGGTATGACCCACTTCGTGGGCGATGGCATAACGGATGGTGGGCCCCATCACTTCGTCAGCCACACGGGCACCCCTTACCCCCGGGTTGGCCGCGGCAGTTTGCACAAACAGCCATTCATAAAGCTTTTCGGTCACGTTTGAGTACCAGGCCACATCAGCCTGAATGATCTCCCCCGAGCGGGGGTCGATCCACCGCTGCCCCTCGGCATTGGCCGATGCAGTGGTCACATAAAGTACGGTATTGGTCAGGATGTCGTCCGGATCAAAATCCGGATCATCCGGAAAATCTTTTGCCACAATGGCGTTTTTAAACCCGATGGCTTCAAAAGCCTGCTGCCAGTCTTCCACACCAGCCCTGACGTAAGGGAGCCATTTTTTCGGGAAAGCATCATCAATATAAAATACAATGGGTTTGGCCGGTTCAACCAGTTCGCCCCTTCGGAAAGCCTCCATGTCTTCCTCCGCGGGTTGAATGTCGAAGCGGTAGATATAGGCAAAACGCTCCACCGTTAACTGATCAGAATCAAAGCGCCGTTGCCCGTCATTGAAGTAACCCACACGGGGGTCGTTCAGCCTGGGCTGCATGGGTTGCTCCGGCAGCAAAAGCAGCGAGCGCTGCATAACAGCCAGAAAAGGCTCCCTGCCCCGGAAACCCAAACGGGTTTTGATCTCAATATTTTGTTCAAAAGCCCTGACGTCAAGGAAGCTGGTCAGGGCGGGATTCAGTGCACCAGGCCTGGCCCTGTCGGCAAAGGGCGACACCGGGTTCACGGGTTCATTCAGATAACCGGTAAAATCAATGACAACACTGTTTTCAGTGCGATGCTGAATGTTAAACGCATCAATCACCGGCACCAGGTTGTTGCGATCCACTGCCTTTTTTACCGGGTCATCTTCATCGGCATGTTCATTGGAAACCAGCTGATGAAGGTACACCTGGTTGTCGTCGGCGGTAAAACGGATCAGCAAAGGGTTATGACGCATCTGCCCGGCGGACACGTGCCGCCTGTTGTGGGTCAGTTCGGAAGCCCTCACCCCCAGCAGCAAGTCCCGTCCCATGATGGAATCAGGAATCTCAAAATAGATCTTTTTTTCACTGTAGTGGACGGTGATAAAACCCTCAGCAGACTCGCGGATATCTTCCTGTAGCCGCTCCGGAAACTGGTCATTCTGCCCGGATAAAGCAAAGGAGGAAACGGTCCAGCCCATCAAAAACAGCAGCAAAAACAGCAGATGATTTGTTTTCATACCCAAAATTTGGTTTTTAAAGAGCTCCCCGTCATGGTCAAAACCACCATGACGAGGAGCCTCAGGGCCCGGAATTCATTCCCGGAACCCTTGTTTACTCATTAAAACGGGGTATAGCGAACCCTTAAGGTATAAGTATCGCCGTCCTTGTCAGTATAAAACTCAGGATCAATTTCAAAATCGGGATCCGATACGGTAAAGACCGCATCAAAGACAATCGTGCCTGTGGCGGCGTTGAATGTTCCCTCACTTCTCTCAACTTCTACCTCCACAACAGTCACATTGCCTGATTCCCAGATCTTGCCCTGGGTTTCCCTGGAGTCGGTATGCCAGGCCCTGTACGTGTTGCCTTCTTCATCGTCAATTCGCTCATTCCAGTCAAATCCTTCCCTGATCTTATACACGGGGATGGTTTGCTCAGGAATAACAACCATTCCTTCCGATGCATCAGCTTCGGTAGCCACAAAACGGATCCAGCCATCGTCACCGGAAGATACATAGTTTCTGAAGTACCTGGCATCATCATCAAGGAAACGGGAAAGGCCGAGAAGATCCATACCGCCGTTAATTTCCCAGCGTGATTGCGAATGCGCATTGACCCCTGGCCAGCCCTCTTGCTTGTGGTAAATATTAATCACTTCTTTCCACTGGTTTTCATTATTTTCTGCATAATAGAAATGGTGTGCACCTGGCAATACAGACCAGTCTTCGTCTTCAAAATTCCAGTAATGCCTTCTGATCCGGTGTGCCGGCAGGTCATTCCGGAAAGACGGCGAATCACCGGAAGCAAAGAAGAAATTGAACTCGGTGTCTTCATTGAACCATGTGGACAGATCAACCACGGGGTCAACCAGATTCACACTTGCCGTGTTGGCTGTTTCACTCACCGCATAAGTAGTCACCAGCGGATCGGCAAAACCGATTTCAAACACCTGGTCAACACCCAGCTCATGGGTGTTTTTGATGTGAATGGTAAAGCTGGCGCTGGTTTCGTTGGCCGGCAACATCAGCTGATTGTCAGCTTCAAGCCCGGTCACTTCGTAGTCAACACCTTCTGTCAGGGTACCATCAGACAGGTCAATTGTAATGGGCAGTTCCTCGCCAACGGGCTGGCTGATACCCACGGTGATCTCCAGTTCCTCTTCCAGGTAAGGGTTGGTTGATACACTTTCAATGGTATAAGACACTTCCGGCGCATCCGACGGGGGCGTCTTGTTGTCCAAAATGGTTATGGTAGCCTGGTGCGCTTCCATCGACACGTCATAATCCTCGCTTGATTCAAGACTCAGGATCAGGGTCTCATCTTCCCCGATGGTTGTATCATTGATGGGATTGATAAAAATCACGGCTTCATTCTCGCCGGCGGCCATGGTTACTGAACCATCCAGTTCTTCATAGTTCACACCAGCCTGGGCGGTACCGGTAACAGTGTAACTGATCTGGTATGCCTCATTGATGGTTTGATCGGCACGGACCACCAGCTGCAGGGCAGAGGTGGAGTTCTCCATAATTTCTGCCGTGGACTGTTCAAACGAAACCACAGGGGGCTCCGGATCGTCTTTTTCACAAGCTGTGAAGGCAAAAACTGCGATCGCCATCACAAGTAAGCTAAAGATTCTTTTCTTCATGAGATTTTGTTTTAGATTAAAAAAATGATCGGATTTGGTAATTATTGATTGGGTAATTCTATCAATAGCCTTCATTCTGGGTCATTCGATTGTTCAGTGAAACAGCCCTTTGCGGGATGGGTAACACATAGCGGTAATCGCCGTAATCCAGGTTGCGGTTCATGGTGGCATTCACGTCTTCGCGCCGCACATCCCTGCCCTGCCTGGCAATGTCAAAAAACAGGTGGCCTTCCAGGGCCAGCTCCCGCCTTCGCTCCAGGAATATCTCGTCACGAAGAGCTTCACCCGTGAGATTCACACTGGGTGCATCCGGGTTGGCACGCCTTCTGATCGTGTTCAGGTCAGAACGGGCCTGCACTTCATCCGGGTTGGGCAGGTTCACCGAGGCTTCCGCCCGGATCAGGTACATTTCTACCAGTCTGATCATGGGGATAAAGCGGTCTTTGTTGCCGTCATACTCCGGATATTTCCGTGAAACCATGCCATTATGCTCGTGGATGTAGTAGTCAAGGCGGCGATCATCTTCGTCGAACAGGCTGAGCAGGTCGTTGCTGATCTCCAGGTAATTGTTGGTGCGTCCATTCCTGGTTCCCATAGTGGAGGCCAGGGGTGCCCCGCTGCTGCGGCCCTCATTGTTGATGATAAACAGGTCCTCGCCCGAGGGGTCGTTCGACACGAAGCGCTCCACAAAAGTTTCATGAGGCTGCAGGGAAGTCCCGCCTGCGCTGATCACCTCGGAGGCATACTCCCGGGCACTGCTCCAGTCTTCCATATACAGGTAAACCCGGGCCATCAGTGCCTGCACACTCCGTTTTGAAAAATAGGCCGATGAATAATAGTTCATGGCACCTGACGCATAACTCTGGGCCAATGAAGTGCCGATATGCTCCTCGGCAAATTTCAGGTCGTCCAGGATGCGGTTGTAATTCCGGTACAACGGATCGCGTCCGAAATGCTCATTGTAATTCAGTACCCGGTCAATAAAGGCTACCCCGGTGTGCTGGGCATTGTTTGAATAGTTGTAGGGCCGGGCAAACAGCCGGGTGAGGTCGAAATGGGCCAGGGCCCGGATTGCTTTGGCCTCGGCCAGGATCTGGTTGATCTCTTCTTCCGTGGCATTTTCGATGACGGGGGCATATTCTATGATGTTGTTCACCCCCATGATCACCTCGTAGATCTGCCTGTACATATTATCAGTGTAGTCACTTTCCGGATCCTCCGAATGATTGAACTCATAAGATGGCCGAAAATAAAAACTCAAGGGGTTGGCGTAGTCGATGTTGTGCATCTTCAGGTTCCCGCCCTTGATGCCGGGCAACACCATCATGTTCCTCCCGTAGTAATTGCCTTCGCCCAGCATGTAATAGGCGCCGCTCAATGCCTCGGCATTGCCCTTCACGGTGCTGAAAAGCTGATCGTTGGAAATACGGGTCTGCTCATCCACATCCAGAAAGTCACTGCATGCAAACAGCATCAACAGGGCGGCAACAGGCAAAAGCCTGATGCGAAAACCGGTTTTGAAATATTGTAAAATGTTCATTGTTGCAGGTATTTCTAAAAGTTAACTTTTAATTCAAATGAATAAGTCCTGGCCTGTGGCATGGGGTAGCGGTATTCCGCAATGCTGTTGCGGCCGTCCTCTGAACCCTCCAGGTACCAGGTAAAAAGATTGCTCACCGTCAGGCCCGCCGATATCGACCTGGCCCTGATCTTTTCACTGAGCTCACGTGGCAGCGTGTAATTGAGCGAGGCCGACCGCAAGTTGATGTTGGAGCGGTCAAACAGCCACCTTGAACTGTAATAGTCATACGGGATGCTGTTTGATATCCGGGGGATGTCGGTTTCATCACCAGGCTGCTGCCAGCGGTCCATGGTATTGACACTCATGTTAAACAGGTTGAGCTGCCTGGTATTTTCCGCATTCCTGGCGGCAAATGGCAGGTAAAAATCTGCTCCATACTCGTAGGTGAGCAGCACACTCAGGTTAAAATTCTTGTACCGGAAGCCATTGGTGAACCCGCCGGAGAAATCAGGGTTGGATTTTCCGATTACTGTGCGGTTGTCAATGTTACGTGCTTCACTGTAGTTTTCCGTAATACTTCCATCGGGCAGGTACCATTGGGGGTTCCCGGTCTGGGGATTCACCCCCGCATAGTCAAAGCCCATGATCAAACTGGTAGACTCCCCCACGATCAGGCCGGTATTGGTAAACACAATGTCCTGGTCGTTGGCCAGTTTGGTGAGTTCGTTCCGGTTGAAGGCGATGTTGAAATTGGGATTCCATTGTACCGGGCCCAGGGCCAGGTTATTTCCTCTTATTGTTGTTTCCAGGCCGGTGTTGGTCATGTTGGCCGCATTCACGGAAATACTCCGCCACCCGGTTTCCGGGGTTACGTCCATCGACATGATGGCATCCACATTCCAGTTTTTATAAAACTCAACCTCCAGGCGGAGTTTGTCAAACAAATGGGCCGAGAACCCAGCATTGAACTTGTAGGAAGACTGCCAGCCGAGGTCGGGGTTGGGCGCCGTGTTGGGAGTTACCACCACAAGGCCGTTATAAGCTGCGTTGGTAGAGTAATTGTACAAACCCCTGGCCGCATAAGAGCCGATCCGGGCATTCCCGGTCTTACCAAAAGAGGTCCTGAACCTCAGGTAATTGATTACATCATTGGATGGCCAGAAATCTTCATTTGACACATTCCAGGAGGCCCCTCCGGAGATGAAATTCTCCACCGAATGGTCACCGCCGAAATAAGAAGACGCATCCCGGCGTAAATTAACACTACCGAAGTAACGCCCGTCGTATTCGTAATTCATGCGGCTGTACCCCGACACCATGGCACTGCGGTTCTCATAAGAAGCAATATCCTGCCGCCGGTCCGATCCCACGCCGGGCAAAATCACGATGGTGGAGATCAGGTCGCGGTCGGTCACAGAGGTGCGGGTGGTGTTGTCTTCCCTTACCTGCACACCCAGTGTGCCCGAAACCCTGTGCAGGTTAAATTCACGGTTGTAATCCGCCTGGGTATAGGCCGTCCAGTTGAAGTTATCCCTCCGCTGTTCCCTGATAAAGCCATTGTCGCGCAGGCCAGAACGGTTCTCTGCAGAGCGGTAACGGAAGTTCTTGGAGTTGGTATAGTCGAGTCCGAAGTTCCCTTTCCAGGTCAGGTGGTCGGTGATGCCGGCGGTCAGCTCCAGGCTGTTGTTGGTATAGAAACGCTCCGCGTTGTTGATGTTCTGTTCAATTTCCGCAAGCGGGTGGGCAATCCCGTCCATCAGGGTGTAGTTGCCCCTTTCATCGCGCAGCGGAATGTTGGGTCGGAAATTGTAGGTGGCAAAGCCTGAATAGGCATTCCGCTCAAAACTGGAGATCCCCCCGTTGTACGTCAGCCGCACATTGTCAAAAAGCTCGGTAGACACGTTGAAACGGGAGGTGATATTCGTAAAATCATTTCCTTTACTGGTGGTCTGGTTGTTCTGCAAGCCGACAGATATACGGAAAGTGGTCCCGCCGGATCCGCCTGAAATACTCAGGTTGGTACGGTGCGAAACCGCTGTTTGCAAAGTCTGGTCGCGCCAGTTGGTATACACATCCTGGTTGCTGATGGCATCCTGCGCCTCCGATGGCGACAACCCGTTGCTCATATGGTATTCGCTCATCAGCTCCACGTACTGGTCGGTGTTCAGGTACTCCATCAGGTTAATGGGCTGCTCCACCAGCATCCGCTGCGTCAACGACACCCTGGTATCGCCCCGCTGCCCCTGCTTGGTGGTGATCAGAATCACCCCGTTGGCAGCATTGGCCCCATAAATGGCAGTGGCCGAGGCATCTTTCAGTACCGTAATGGTCTCAATGTCTTCCGGGTTGACAAAAGTCAGCGGGTTCACCACGGTTTCCGCGGCCTGACCCACCCCCGACTGCACATTGGGGTCAGAGATATCGACCAGTGGCACCCCGTCAAGCACATACAACGGCTCACCGGAAGCCACAAAGCTGCTGGAACCAATCTCGGGTAAACTGTTTTCCCCGCGGATCCTCACCCTTATCGGAGCGGTGGGGTCACCCGAGGCCGATTCGACGGTTACACCGGCAATCTGCCCTTCCAGCATCTGGTCGGCCGAAGTGGCCACACTGATCCTCGACAGATCATCCATCTTTACCTGTTCCACACTTCCCACCACAGTCTCACGCGACTGTACACTGCCGTAGCCCATCACCACCACCTCATCAAGCAGGCTGGCAGACGATTCAAGGGCGATCACAAAGTTGCGCTCCTCTCCCACTTCCACGGTCTGACTCTCATATCCCATAAAAGAAAAGACCAGCGAAGCGGACTCCGAGGCCACGGTGATTTCAAAATTCCCGTCGATATCCGTCATCACTCCGTTGGAGGTGTCCTCTTCGAGCACGGTGGCCCCGGGAAGGGTTTCCTCCTCCACGGCACTCTTAACGGTACCGGTAACGGTCACCTGGGCGTGTACCCCCAGGCCGGCAAGGAAAAGCAAGGCAAAAAGAAAAAATTTTTTCATGTTCAAAACAGCGTGTTATGTGATTTATTCAATTTTAATACAGTCTGAACCTGTACTGATTCTCCACCACCTCGCGGTTGCCATCGGTATACTCCACCTCATATTCGGAGGCGTTGGCAATGTCGCGGAGCTGTTCGGCGCT
This sequence comes from Bacteroidales bacterium, assembly GCA_003560215.1. GTDB lineage: Bacteria > Bacteroidota > Bacteroidia > Bacteroidales > UBA7960 > PUPG01. The sequence goes on from PWIY01000259.1 coordinate 11,310, forward strand.
CATACTGTCTTTGATGATGTAAAAGTCGGCCGTGGGCCGGGTATCGTAATACACATCCAGCCCGATCACGTTCGGATTGTTCCGCCCGACATAGTTGATCAGGAAATGAAACTGGCCGCGGTTCCTGGGGTATTTCGCCAACTCAAAAGAAACCACCTCGATCTGGCTGCGCGGCACCTGGCTGGCATCATTGAAAAAGCGGCGGAACTCCACAAAATTGCGGCGGTTAAGCTCCAGGCCGGAAATGGTCAGGGGCGAACGCTCAATGCCCGTCACATTATACATGGTGCGGCGGTTGTCGGTAATGCGGTTCACGATTGTGGTATCGGCCACCGTTTCACCGGCAAACACCAGCAACTCCAGCTCATCCGAAAACTGGGTTTCCAGCTGGTAAACCGGCTTGCTTTGCAGCAGATCCCGGAGATCATCCATCTCGCCCGAGCTGATGTTGTTGTCAAGCCCCAGCTTGTATACAATGATGGTATCTTCATGCGATGGCGGCTCTTTGATGAATGTCCTTATGGGGATGAAGAAGGATTCCCGGATCTCCTTTTCGGACGTAACCTCCGGGTTGTAAATAACCTTGGCCGACTGAGAGCGCAGGTAAGTGGCCGCGCCCACCACGCCATCAATGTCCCTGAACTGCTGCGTATAATCCCTGGCCATATTCACACAGCCCATCTGCTCAAGGCCGGAAAGGAAAAATGCCTCCTCCCGGTGACTCCCGCTGCCCCAGTAATCTTCCGTGGCCGGCACCTCCACACGGTGGCCGGCAATGGTCACCAGGATAATCAGCAGTGAAACCAGAATAAGGGGGAACCATTTGATGCGGATATTGTTGATGGTCAAAGCCCCCGTTTCCGGGCAGGCATCCACACAATCACCGCACATATTGCAGTCGGGATGGGTCACCTTGGTTTCGTTGGCCACATCAATGCCCTGGGGGCAGTTCTGCGTACAGCTGCCGCACTCGGTGCAAAGGAGCTCATGCCGGGTTACCTTCAGCATATTGACCTTCTGCAGGGGCGAAACCACAATCTCCACGATAAAACCGATCAGACAGGCCAGCCCGATGTACAGCAGGATAGGAATATGAATGTTGAAAGAATAGAGAATCACATAAATGGCCCCCAGGCCCACAATCAGCAGGAAATACCTGAAAATATTGGAAATGGCCCCCACCGGGCAGAGGTATTTGCACCAGAACAGCCGGGAAAAAACCGACCCCGCCACGAACACCCCCAGTACAAGCCCGCCGGTGATGTAACTGAAGTCGACGTTAAACAGCCGGATGCCGGCAATATTGTGATCGACCTGTACCGAAAACAGCGTGGAAGCCTCCAGGGCGATGTAAGCCGTAAGAAACAAAAAGATGTACTTCAGCGACCTGAGGGCCTTATCGGTGCGTTTACCCGCCTCGAAGCGGACGTTGAGCTTCTGCCCGATCTTCCCGAAAAATTCCGAGATCGTACCCAGGGGGCAGATATAACTGCAAAAGAGTTTTCCCACAAAAATGATGGCCACAATCAGCAGCACCACCAGCAATAGATTGACCGCCGTCATGGACCAGGCCAGGTTGCCATTGTTCAGATGGGTGTAAAAAGAGTGCGCCTCATCGGAAGACGCAGCACTGTCAAATCGCAGGTCGATGAAAAAGGAGCGGATCACCGCCAGCAGCAACAAGGCCATCACCCCATACTGGAGAATGCTGCGCGCAATATTTGTTTTTTTGGTCATTGGTCCGCGGGTCATTGATCGGTGCATCAAATTCCTGGTTCTGTCATAATCGGCAGCAAAGAAGCCACAAGCAAGTTTGACAATCGCCCTAAATGATAATCCGACCCCCCGAAATTGGGGTCAAAATATAAAATGAAACCCGGAAGGGGGGTTGGTTGGTTAATACGTTTCGTTGATCTGGCGGGGGGGTGAGGGGCAAATACGCGTTCCGGGAGACTGGATAAGTGCGGGGTGGGTTGGTGGTTGAAAAAATCTGAATTTTTGTTTGTGAAAAATAATGCTTAATTGTGTTTTTCATACTTTTACACCCAGCATTCACCCAACACTGTCCATTATGAAAACCTCGTACCGCTTTATATGGATCATTGGCCTTGTCTATTTTTTGACAGGATGCGTTCCGGAGCCACAGGAAGCTGTGGTCAGCGGAACCTATTCCGGGCATCCCATTGAAAAGATCCAATTCACGACC
>PWIY01000031.1 GCA_003560215.1 Bacteroidales bacterium
CGGGATATGTTTGATCAGGGCATGGAAACCCTGGTTGACCTGCTGGAAGCCCAGGCACAGTGGCAATCTGCAAATAGTGATCATATTGAAGCACAGGCCTCTGTGCTGCTTCGAAGAACCATGTACCTGAAGTCTACCGGGGAACTTACCGAGGAAATATTCTGAAGACAGGACGTTTGATTTACCTCCGCCTTGTGGTCGCATGGTAATGGATCGGGCGTGTTCCATGTAAAGTCGCTGAAGAGCCAGTGAAATACAGATAAAAACATATATTATTTAGATTATTTGCAAAAATGGTAATTTGTTTATACATTTGTTTAGATTGATTCAGCCATCAAAAATCAGCAATCATGCAAACACAAATTACCTGCGCCATCAGTACAGGAATACTGGTGCTTATTTTCAGCCTGACAGCATTTTCACAGGAAAACAGATTACTCGCTCCTTTTCCGCCTGATGCCATTCTGTATGGTGAGGGCTCGGCTCCCTCAGCAGAGAATATCCCTGAACGTGGGTTCACGGTAGCCCTTTATTCTCCCTTGCCTGTGGATGAAGTTGTGGGCTTTTACAGGCAGAAGATTGGTGAGATGGAAGCCATTGAAAGTGGCAATCATTACCATTCCGAATTGTTGCCTGTGCAAGTGGAGGCATTGGGTATATTGAAGGTATACGACATTCCCGATAAACCGGGGGTTTCTGTGCGAAGTATCAGAACTGAAGAATCACGGAATTGTACTTCGGAGTATTTCCGGCCCTTCAGGGAAATGCACAGAGAACTGGAGCAGTATGACAGGAATGATTTCAACGAACTGTGCGGGCGTTATGGTTATCTTGAACATGCGTTTTTTGGTTTTTCAGAGCGAACCATGGCAGATGGCAGCTATATGACCAGGGACGAAGAATTACACCGGCAGTATCAGGGTGAACTGGATCCGGAGGCTGGGGAGGCCATTGATGCCGAAGACCTTATGGAAGAGGCACAGCAACTCATGGCACAGGGGAGAATGGAAGAAGCTGCTGCCCTGATGGAAAAAATTGCAGCCTCACAGGGACAAGCTGCGCAAAGGAATATTGAACGTATGCAACAAGGTGAGAGAAAGCAGGTCGGGGATCAATGGGATGAATGGCTGGAGTTTTTGAAAGAACTGGAAAAACTGGCATATCCCACGATTGTGTATATCGATTATCATCCATCATACTGGCCCGATGATGACTGGCTGCATGAAAGCATTAAGTGGTAGCGCCCGGGCCCGGACTGGCCCTCAGAATTTGTAACCTATGCTGAAGTAACTTCCGATCTGTTGGATATCCCGGCCGGGGTGCTCCGAAAAACTGGTAAGACTCCGGCGCCAGGTATAGGCAATGTGAACCATCATGATGTCTGCACCCAAACCAAAATTCACTCCCCATTCCTCTCGCGGATGGTGGTTACTGAAATCCAATGCCTGATCTCCTTCTTTTCCTGAAAAGCTGTACCGGAAATACGCTCCTGCGAAAGGATATAAACGAACCTGACCCCTCATTTCACCGGCTATATTGTATTGAAAATTTACAGGCATGGCAATGGAGTGACGGCGGTAAGTCCCTTGTTCTGAATCGCTTCCGTTAAAGTCGTAAAGAATCTCCGGTTGAAAGGCAAATTTTTCTCCCACATGCAACTGCAGGAAAAATCCCGTACTGAAGGCAAACACATTATTTGCCCTGAAGAATTCGTCGGAGTATTCATGGTAAGAACTGCCGGCATGTGCGAGGACACCGGCGTTGAATCTCAGTCCCCAGGGACGTTGCATCCTTGCGAAACGCCGGGAGGGGGCCAGTTCAGAAAGGTTTGAATACTCAGTTACCAAAGTCTGCAGGTAGCGGGTGATTTTGGCCATTCCATCATAGTCCAGAAGGTCGTAAGTGTCTTCCGGCTCATGATAGGGTGATTTGAGCCTTGTAAACGCATGTATGGCCGGAATACCGGTTTCTCCGAAAGGCCAGGTGTCAGTGCGGGGTGCAATGTCTGCGGTGGTGTTCCTGAGCTGGAAGTCCATTTTTTCTGCCAGTTGCTCAGCAATATTTACCCCGTCAGCCAGGGTTCCGGCACCTTGCAGGTCAAGACCGTCGTTTGCTTTATACATCCCCACCATATCAAGACTGAACATCAGTTTGATTTTTGCTTTATCAAAATAATCATTGTTGTTGATAAACTCCCGGGCCCCGAGCAATCCGCTTTCTTCCGCGTCAAATGCAATAAAAATTACACTGCGGCCCAATTGCTCCCTGTTCGCAGAAAAATACCGGGCAAGCTCAATTAAAACTGCTGTTCCTGAAGCATTGTCATCTGCGCCCGGGAAGATGATTTTTTCTCCATTCTGAAGCACGTAGCCCAGGTGGTCATAGTGCGCCCCCAATACGATAAATTCGTTGCGTAATTCCGGATCGCTTCCCTGCAGATAACCAATCACATTTGTCCCCGGAACCCGGGCCAGCCCGATACGCAGATCTATGTGGCGGAAATACTCATCAGCGGCAGGCAGCAGACCGGCCGATTGAAATTCTTCAGCAATATAGTTTTTGGCAAGGATTTTACCTTCGGTGCCCAGTCCGCGGCCCTCCATGGAGTCAGCAGTCAATACAGCTACATGTTTTTTCAATTTGCCGGAAAGGGAAGCCAGGTCGTTTTGGCCGGCCTTCAAAGATTGAGTTGCGGCAATAAAAGCGATCAGCAGGAGCAGCAATGTTTTCATGGCATAAGGATAATTATCTGACGAACAGGTGCTATTTGTTTCATCGATGGAATTATTGTATATTTAAATGACATCCGTGTGTATTTGTATCAAAAGGTATTTGTAGTATGAAACGTTCCGAAAAAGCAATTCATTCCCTGCTGGCTGAGGCAGGCATTGAAGTGAATGGTCCGGCTCCTTCAGATATACAAATATATCATAAAGATCTGTATAAACGGGTGCTGCAAAAAGGGTCGCTTGGGCTGGGAGAGGCCTATATGGATGGCTGGTGGGATGCCGGAGAACTTGATGCCTTTTTTTACAGGGTGCTCAGGGCCTCCCTTGATGAAAAAGCAAAGAACTGGAAAATACTGGCACATGCCTTGAAATCGATTCTGCTGAATTCGGGCAAAAGATCCAGGGCTTTTGAAGTCGGGGAAAAGCATTATGATATTGGCAATGACCTCTTCCGGCATATGCTTGATAAGCGGATGGTTTATTCCTGTGCTTACTGGAAGGAGGCAGACAATCTTGATGAGGCCCAGGAAGCCAAGCTTGACCTCATTTGCAAAAAGCTGAAACTTGAACCCGGAATGAAGGTGCTGGATATTGGTTGCGGATGGGGTAGCTTCTGTAAGTACGCCGCCGAAAATTATGGTGTCGAAGTGGTTGGTATCACCATTTCAAAAGAACAGGTCAGCCTGGCTCGTGAGGCTTGCAAAGGACTGAATGTAAAAATTCTCCTCAGGGATTACCGTGACATGGAGGCTTC
>PWIY01000095.1 GCA_003560215.1 Bacteroidales bacterium
AGGAGGCCATTTGCAGCCAGGAAGCCATTGGCATCCAGGGAGCCATTGGCATCCACAAAATAAGGGAAAGCGCCAGGACCACCGCAATGCCCAGGATTCCCCACCATTTGCGACGTTTGTTTTTACTCCTTCGGAAACTCCCGATGACCCCATCCTGCAAAAACCGGTTGATAAAGGCCGTGAGGTTTGCATGACTCAGGTCCATGGCGTGAAAGTGGATGTCGTAGAACTTCTTGGTTTTCATGTCAGAGAAGGGGAGGGGTCCGTTTATCAGCAATCTGTCGAAAAAAAATTTAAAAATATATGCAAAATACTAAAAATATGCGTTTTAAAAGTATATTTTTACAAGGATAAAAACTCAAATGCCCATCTCTTTATCTGCAACGTAAATTACCCATCCGTCAAAAGACCATGAAAAAAACATTCCTTTTGTCAGCCCTGGCGTTCCTTTCCGTTGTCCTGGTTTGCGGTTGCCAGCGGTCGGGAAGACCAGATCCGGACCCTGTGAAAACCATTGTAACCGGAAAAATCATCAACCGGGATGTGTACCCTGATCATAAAACCGTGACCATCAAAGTGCAGGATTTCAGGGGTACCCAGTCCTCAAGGGGGCAGGGCATTCAATATGTGGATACCATCAGGGATGACGGAACCTTTCGCATTGAATTTGATTTATTCATCACCCAGGATATTGCGTTTGATCCGAAAGTCGGCAGCCTTATTGCCAGGCCGGGCGACAGCATTTACATCGATATTGATTTCCGGAACATTGGAACGATGAATTTTTCCGGCGATTTTGCCAAAGCCAACGAGGATTACCGCAGGTATGTAAGGAGTTATTATGCCCTGGATTACTACAGGAATGCCGGGAACATCAATGACGACCTGTCTTTTTTACTGTTTTGCGACAGTGTCCGGGAAGTCATGTATGCCAAGCGGGAGGAATACATCAAAGAAAGGGACCCGGAAGGGGTAGTGATCAACTGGGCAGGGCAATTCATTGACATTCAGCACTCCCTCGTGATTTTTAATCGCGTGTTCCGGAATTTGCAGATGAGCCGGTCGCAGGGTGAGGAGTGGATCATGCCGCAGGAATATGAGGCAGCGATACACAACATGGCGCATCTGTTCAACGACAGTTTGATGACCAGTAATGCCTATACCCTGATTCGCTATTTACTGACAAAGCAAACCTGGAACCATTACAACGATATGGATTCACCCCTGGAGGAGATCCTGCATCACATGGTAAACGATGTTACCGGGAATAATTCCAATGAACTGTTCAGGGAGTTGCTCACAGGGGCGGTCTTTTATCAGGATCTGGCCAATAATAATGCAGGGTTTTTTGAGAATAATCCGGAGCTTTTTACCAAATACATCACCCGGCCTTTTATCAGTGAGCCGCTGGCCATGTATTATGCCCATGTGAAATACCATAATGAAAATCCCGAAATCAGGCATTATAAAATAATGGACCGGCTGGGTGACAGCCCGGGCAGGCTGTTGCTGGATTCTTTGCTGGAAGCCCATAAAGGAAAGGTCGTGTATATTGATTTCTGGGCCACATGGTGCGGTCCGTGCATTGAAGCCATGCCAGGGGCCAACAAGATGGTTCAGCAATATGCGGGCGAAAACATCGAGTTTGTGTTCCTCTGCATGGGTGTTGATGAGAATCAATGGGAAGAGATCATCCGCTCCCTGGATATGGGAGGGGTGCATCATTACACCGGTAACCGGGAAGAAATCAACAGCCTTATGAGCGGCTTTCAGATTATGGGCATCCCGTATTATGCGCTGGTCAATCAGGCAGGTTACCTGATTGATTCCGGAAACCATCTATCCCCCGGTTCGCCTGTAACACTGGGAAAAATTAATGATCTGGTAAATAATCCATAATCACATTATGAGAAAACACATCATAAGAAAACTCACATTGTTAATTGGCTTAATTGCCATTATTGGCTGTGCTGAAAGAGACAGCGGCCTGGAGATAACCCTTAATGAAAGTGAAGGCTTTGGTGTTTTTTTTCCATCGCAGTCTGTTCTGATGCCCGCAAGAGAGGAACTTAGTTATACCGGGGTTCCGGAAAACATCGTTGAATATGTGGTGAGGACCATTTCCATGCAGCCGGAGCAGGATTTCTGGATGTCCTATAAAAAAGGCGACATGAGTGCTGAGCAATTCGGGAACTTAATGACCCATTTTGAAATCGATACCCTGCTGCTGACCGACAAAGCAGTCAACCATAAGGTTAAAATCCTGATTGGAACAAACGACCAAGGGAAGCGGGTGATAATTCCAGACCGGAATAACGATCGGGACTTCAGCAATGATGAGGTATTTGAATACGACTATCCATTGGATATTGAGAAGCAGCTGGAGGTTCACAATGCCTTGCCCGTCATTGATGCAGAGGTCCAGCTATTTGTGGAGAATGAACTGATCGATCACACGGTCAAACTGGTTTTATCCCCATACGAAAGGACTTCCAGAATAACTTATCACACTGCAAGTGACACAGAGAAGAAATACCATCTGTTTGCGAGTATGCCTGTGCACAGGCAGGGTTCGGTAAAAATTGACAATGTCACTTACACCGTTCATGTGGCGAATGATTTCAGGGGTCCGTTGTACAACGGATCAAATACCCGGGTTTTTATCTCACCCGATTCCATAATGCCTGCGCAAATCCTGGGTGACATTCCCCATTCCGTTGGAGAAGTAATTAATTTGGATGGGGTGGATTATAAAATTGAAAGCGTAAGCCCTTTGGGAGGGCACATCAGGCTTGGTTATCTCGGGGAAAATCAGCGCCCTTCCGGCATTGCTGAAGGATACTTTGTTCCGGAGTTTATTGCCGCGACCCTGGAGCAGGAGAAGTTCAGGCTTGACGACTACCCTGATAAATATATCTTGCTGGACTTTTGGGGCACATGGTGCAATCCATGTATCCGGTTGATCCCGGACCTGAAGAAGCTCAATGCTGAGTTTAAGGATGCCAGTTTTCAACTGGTGGGTGTGGCGTATGACAATGATGCAGAAATGGTAAGTGAATTTGTGAAGGAAAATGAAATGGATTGGGTGCACCTGTTTGTGGACCGGAACCAAAGAGATGGTGGGTCCCTTGTAGATGTTTTTCAGGTAACCTCCTTCCCGACAAAAATATTGATCAACCCTTCGGGAAAAATAGTGGCCAGGGGCCGGGGGATTGATGAGATAAGGGCAATCCTTCAGGAGGCGAATTCCTGATCCGCCCCTACGCCCGGGCCTGAAAGGTGAAATGGTAGTTTTTGCAGATCATTATTTTGAAATAGACAACTGACTATGAATCAGAGGTTAAACCCAAAAATCAAAAATCATGAAACATACATTCGAATTTAAAGCGGCTATGATGCAACCATTGATGGCCCTTTTCTTGTTAACAATCAGCTCTATACTGATAGGGCAGGAGCAACAGCCACCCACGTTGATG
>PWIY01000038.1 GCA_003560215.1 Bacteroidales bacterium
GAGCATCTGGCTAGGCTTACTGGGAGCCATTGTGCTGGCGGCCAATCTTGCCGGGCTCAATGAGATCACAGCCATACTCGGGGCCGGTGCCGCCGGGATGGCTGCCTACACCATCCGCCGGGGATTCCGTGGAGGCTCCGGAAAACACCTTTCCTCCCTGGCCCCTTTCGTGTTGCTACAGACCGCTGTTACAGCGGGGGCCCAATACACAACCCTCAAACTGTTCTGGATCTTTTTCAAAATCGGAGCCCTGCTATTCGGCACCGGATATGTACTGGTTGCCTATATGGATGGAGAACTGGTGGAAAAGGCCGGATGGCTCACACGGGATCAGTTGCTGGATGCCATTGCCATCGGGCAGTTTACCCCGGGTCCAATCCTTTCCGCTGCCACTTTCGCCGGTTACCTGCTGGAAGGCTGGAAAGGAGCCTTTGTCGCCACCATGGGGATCTTCCTGCCAAGCTTTGCATTCATCCTGCTGCTTTACCCGATAATCCCCCGTTTGAGAAGGAGCCCTTATACTTCAGCTTTTCTGGATTCTGTGAATATGGGTGCCGTGGCAGTCATGCTCGCCGTCAGCATCCAAATGGGCATTGAGGTAGCAACCGATTGGGGCAGCGTTCTCATACTTGGTCTGGGCCTGCTTGCAGCCTTCAGCCCGCGTAAACCCGGAGCCGTCTGGATCATCCTGGGGGGCGGCCTGCTGGGGCTGCTGCTTCACTTCATTCAAACCGGTCTTTTTCAAACTCCTTAACCACCTCTTTGGCGCGGTCATAGTCTTCTTTGGCCACGATCAGTTTCACCGCTCCCATGCCCGGGGTGGTCAGAAACGGGAACATATTTCCGGTGGCTTCATTGTTGATGTATGCTGAGATCCCTTCTTTTTCCAGGATGTTTTTGAGCATCTCGGCTTCCCACGATTGGCCGGTAAAAACCAGTTTGGGTTCGGTGTCTTTGTGTGCGTTCATGGTTCCCGTGTTTGAATTATAGCATTCCTAAATTAGTAAATTTTTAAGGATCATGGCACGTTTTTGGATGCTGCAGGTGGCAGATTCCCGCTCATGAATCCGGTCCGGAATCAAACCGGATCGATCCCCTGCAATTAACATTTGCAACAAAAAAGCAAAAAAGGAAGGCCACAATGCTGATTTTTAAACCCTTGCCAAGTAAACAAACGTTTAACGGATAGCATGTTAAAAGCTGAATATGCAAAAATTTAGGTATTTTTGCATTCCCAAATTTATCCCGGATAAGGCCTGATGGACTACTTATTCATTGTATGTATCGCCATTCTGCTGTTTTTTATTCTCTCTCACGCGAATAGAAAACCCAAACCGCTTCATGCCAGAATTTTCATTGGCTGGATGGGGCTGGTGCTGTTTACGGTCCTGGGATTTTTTTTCGCCCAGAAGGGGTTACTGGCCGATCACATCTGGTACCATGAGCTGATATGCTATACACACGTGTTGCATGGCATCATTCTGTTTTTTTATATCCGCTGCTTCATTTCCGACAACTACCGCTTCATCTCCAAAGACCTGGTTCACCTGGCTCCGGTTGCCGTTTACGCAGCCTACCACGGCGCCACCCGGTTGCTGGGTCTGGGAGGCTGCGCTTCCTCAGGAGAAATTGAGCAAACAACCAACCTGTACAGCAGTGTTTCCACTTTCATCAAATTCGGCATCCTTGCCGGATACACAGTGGCCGGAGCATCACTCGTCAGGCAGGTCAAACATGACACCCGCCTGGACAAAAAAAAGAAGATCTCTGTGTACAACTGGCTGGAAAGCATTATCAGGGGTGTGATCTTTTTGCTTGCCCTGACACTGCTCATTGAGGTGCTGTTTTATTTTGACATCCCCTTTGCCCTGTCCAAAGAAGCACTCATCAATGTCATTGTCACCATTTTCATCCTCACCTTCATATACATCTGGAACCGCTATTCCTTTGTATTGATCGGACCGATGATCTACGAGGAAGAAAAGGAGAAGTACAAAAGCGGACTTGAGGAGACAGAACTGGATAAAAACTACGCCGCCATTACCGGTTTTCTGGAACAGTCCGAAGCCTACCTTGACAAGGACCTTACCCTGAAAAAGATGTCTTCCCTTACGGGCCTTTCAGAGCATTTAATATCCGAAACCGTGAACCGGAAAGCCGACAAAAGCTACTCGGATTTCATCAACTCTTATCGGGTACGCTGCTTCCTTGACAAGATCGAAGCCGGGGAGCACAAAACCAACACCCTGCTGGGCATCGCCCTGGAATGCGGGTTTAACTCCAAGTCCACCTTTAACAGGGCATTCAAGCAATTTACCGGCCAGACCCCCTCGGCCTACATCCAGGAGCTGGACAATAAGCCTTTCAGCGCATAAAAGCTGAAAGGCCGCCGGGAACAAATGCCCCCGCGGCCTTCCTGAAGTTATCGCGATTCCCCCTGCCAGTTTTAAGGGCTGGCGAGCCTGGTCAACCTGATGCCAATGCGATTTTACCGCAGCGATTATGCCGGTGACATGGGCCGGTGACATGGGCCGGCAACCAGGGCTGGCATCTGGCACTCATCGGCGATGATCAATTTCCGGTAAACGAAATCTCCTCCAGCAGGTGATCCGCCCCCATATATTCTTCCAGCACAAACAACACATAGTTGATGTCTACGGCAATATTGCGGCTGTAATCAGGAAAATACTCAAAGTCAGAAACCACCCCGTGGCTTGAACGGTCAAAGCCAATGCCCACCAGGTTTCCGTGTGCATCCAGCACCGGGCTGCCTGAGCTGCCTCCTGTGGTATGGCTGTCGTTGATAAAGCAGGATGGAATGCTGCCGGCGTTTTCCGTTTGCTCCAGCAGAGAGACAAAATCCTCAGGCAGGTCATAGTCGGCAATGCCGGAGTGGTGCTTGTCCAGAATTTCTGACAAATAGGTTCTGTGAGAATATTCCTCTCCGTTTATTTCATACCCCCTGGCCGTTCCGAAGGAAAGCCGCAGAGAGCTGTTGGCATCAGGAAACACCGGGTTGTTGGAGTTTTCACTGATCAGGCGCACGTATTCCTTGTGATGATTTCCGTACTGGTTACGAAGCTGCTGCCGTTGCGGGAAAACCAGGTCACGGTTCACGAAGTAAAAACCCAGGTTCAGCTGGTACACCGGATCCTGCTCCAGGCGTTCGCCATCTTCCACGGAAAAATTATCCAGAAACTGATAAATGCTTTCTTCTGACCGGAAAATCGACTCCTCAAAGATATCCCTGATATACTTTTCATGGTCATCGTATTCAGCGAGCCTTTCGCGCACAACCCTGGTTTTAAAGGAATCCGGGATATTGTTATCATAATGACGAACCATGGCTGTCAGGATCTGCTTTTCCAGCTCCAGGTCGTGGTTTTCAAAGAAGTCAGCAGTCAGACCCCTGATTCTGTAAGCTTCCCGCTGAAGGTCTCCCTCCTCGACGCGACCGGCTTCC
>PWIY01000261.1 GCA_003560215.1 Bacteroidales bacterium
CATCACTGGATATTTCCGGATACAGCAACGGGATGTATATTCTCCGCGTACTGGATCAAAGCAGGAACCAAAGCCAGAACACCCGATTTATCATTTCACGGTAAAACCCATGACAAACCAGGAATCTGCCGCCATCTCACCCGATAACCCTCAAGATGAAAATGAAGAACAGGATCTTTATGAACACCATCGTTTTGAGGTAGACAAAGGCCAGGGCCTGCTTCGCATTGATAAATATGTGCATGCAAAAATTGAGAACATCAGCCGGAACAAAATTCAGAATACGGCAAAAGCAGGCAATATTCTGGTGAACGGGGAGGCTGTAAAGCCCAACTACAAAGTTAAGCCGGGAGACCAGATCAGTATTGTGATGGCCCATCCTCCAAGGGAAATAGAACTGATTCCCGAAGCCATTCCCCTCGACATTGTTTTTGAGGATGAACACCTGGTTATCGTCAACAAGCAGGCCGGAATGGTTGTACATCCGGCTTACGGGAATTACACCGGAACCCTTGTCAATGCCCTGGTATATCATTTTGAAAACCTCCCCGTACAAAATGATGAGGAGATCAGGCCGGGACTGGTACACCGGATCGACAAAGACACTTCAGGTTTGCTTGTGGTGGCCAAAACCGAACTTGCACAAACAAGGCTGGCAAAATTATTCTACGACCGGGAAATCGACCGCATCTACCATGCCATTGTTTGGGGTGATTTTGAAGAGGATGAAGGCACCATAACCGGCCATATCGGACGCAGCCTGAAAAACCGGAAGGTAATGGATGTATTTCCTGACGGAGTCCATGGCAAACCGGCCATTACACATTATAAAGTACTGGAGAGGTTCAGATATGTAAGCCTGGTTGAGTGCAGGCTGGAAACAGGAAGAACCCATCAGATAAGGGCCCATTTCAAACACATCCGGCGTCCTTTATTCAATGATACCACCTATGGGGGCGACCAGATCTTAAGGGGAACCACCTACACCAAATACAGGCAATTTGTGAAGAATTGCTTCAAACTCATGCCAAGGCACGCGCTTCACGCAAAAACCCTCGGCTTTACCCATCCTGTCAGCGGTCAGTATATGCACTTCGATACGCCCCTTGCGGAAGACATGCAGCAGGTACTGGAAAAATGGAGGGGTTACGTGGCCCACAGGCACACTGAGTAAGAGTAAGGGGCTAACAAAAACTTTATGGCTGGCAGGCACTCAGAAATCAACACTCAATTGTATTCCAAGATCACCCGGTAGTCTCCTGATTCATCAACGGAGTTGCCTGAAGAGGTTGCCCCTTCTCCGCTGGTTTCGTATGGAAAAGACGCCAAATCATTCACCTGGCGCAGACAGGGTTGGATTTCTTCAATCGAATTACCGGTTCCGTTCAGTGTACCGGTTCCGGTCAGTGTATCGGTTCCGGTCAGTGTACCGGGTCCGATTGGTTTAATAACCTCCCCGACATCCATGTACATACTGACTTCAGAAGAAGGTGCGTCAGAGGTCTTATGACGGGAGTGTTGGTCTGCCACCGTATTGAAGGCATTGGAAGAATTTTTAAACTCGCGGCCACTGACTTCCTTTGAAGAGTTATCTTCATGAACAACAATGGTAAACGCAACACTGGAACTGGCCTGCCCCTGCGCTTCCGAATGACTCAGAACGAAAAGCAATAAAAAAAAGCCGGTGACAGGGAGCCAATTCATGTCAATTTTTTTTACTTGCCATTGTTTTGTATATTCAAATATAGTAAACTTTTTTATTATTAACCAAATTTTTATGTTGTTTTTTTTACCTTTTCTTGATGTTTACCGGGCTTTAGGGTATTATATTTTATCTCCTGCCATAAAAAAACGCCACACGTAAATATTTTTTACGCGTGGCGTGTCCGGCAAAAAAAACGGAATGACTATTTACTTAACCCATATTTCTCAATTTTGGCATTCAATGTGGGGCGGGTAATCCCAAGGGTGCGGGCAGCCTCCTGCTTATTCCACCCGGTAAGACCCATCACATGAGCGATATGCTCCTTTTCAACCTCTGCCAGGCTAACCGCACCCCGTTCCTCAGGTGCCATACGGGTGCTTTTCTCTGAAACACCATCAAGAATATGAATGTATTTCTTTTCCAGCACCTCTCCATATGATAGCGCCAGTGCCTGCATCAGAATGTTTTTTAACTCCCTCACATTGCCGGGCCAGTCGTAGGCCTGCAAGTAGGACATGACACCCTCACCGATCCGCGTCACATTTTTACCCATTTCCGCATTGAGATCGGGTAAAAGGTTCTTCACAAGTTCCGGAATATCTTCTTTGCGCCGCCGCAGGGGAGGAATATGCAAAGAAAAAACATTCAGGTTGTAGTAAAGACCCTGAAGAAACTTCCCCTCCCTTACCCTTTCACCGGCATAACCGGCAGTAAGGGAAATAATCCGGGGGCGGGTTGATTGCCCGGCACTTTCTTCATGGAATTGTTCGTTCAAAATATCCAGCAACGTATGCTGCATTTCAAGCGGAAGCATCCCGATCTCATCCAAAATCAGGCTCCCGCTGCCCGCTTCCCGGTATTTTTGTGCCAGAAGTTCGTGTAAATGGTCAGGAACCCGACCTTCTACCTCCTGGTAATCAATGCTTTCATCAAGTTTCCGGCAGTTAAAATATACCAGTGGCTCACTGCTGTTCGGGCTGACCCTGTGAATCAACTGTGCAAGACGACCCTTACCTGTACCGGTTTCCCCGCTGATCATCACATTCATCCTGCTTTGAGACAAGCGGCCGACTGTTTTGAACAACTCCCGCATCTCCGGATTTTTCCCGACCATCAGGTTAAACTCCGATTTCTCTGCATGACTATCAGGGCCAAGCTCCTGGGCTTTGCGTGAAGCAATTACCGTATCAATTCCGCTCTTTACCGTTTCCAGCAACTCCCGCGGATTAATGGGTTTCTCGATGAAGTCAAATGCCCCGGCCTGGATGGATTCAATGGTAAGTGCTGTATCTCCATGGGCCGTCAGTACAATAACCGGTATCTGAGGATCAGCGTGCCGCATTGCTTCCACGACTTTTATCCCCGACATGCCGGGCATTTGATAATCAGTAATTACCACATCGGGTGGGTGCTTCTCAACCTGCTGCAATCCCTCCTCTCCGGTTTTTGCCACAAATACTTCATATCCCTTTTTTCTCAAAATTCCGGATGCCAGAGAACGAACCACCGGATCATCATCAATCAATAAAACCGTGTTGGAAGCCATTGCGGATCAAATTATTTTTGGTTGAAAAAAAACAGCTTTGGCTGAAAAAACAATCTTCAGGCTTCCGGACTTTATAACCGGAAGCACCGGCGAAACCCGCCGGTAAAAAAACCACCATCAAAGTTAAAAATTTTTACGCATTTTGACACTTTGGGGTGGCTTTTTTGCATTCGGATTTTCTACATGTGTTAAAA
>PWIY01000184.1 GCA_003560215.1 Bacteroidales bacterium
AATGACCGCTAGCTGGTAAGCAAAAGAGTTGATTGATTTTTTCATGGTGTTTTGGTTTTAATGTGGCAAGATTAATTAATAGATGTCAGGCATCAGGAAGTCGATAAAAACAGCTATTGTGCCCGTAAACATACAAAAACTTTATATTGCAACAAAAATTTTTTCTTTATTTTTCTATTGCTCCAGATTATCACAAAGTTTTGAACTCTTCTTCGCAAATCTTGTTTTTCTTCCATAAACATTTGTTCAGGGGCGCGTTGCAACCCAATGCCTGACAAACAAAATGGCCATGGAAGAAGTTTTCAGAACCCTGCTGTATTTTGATGTGTTCTCTTATCCGCTGACTGCGGATGAGCTCATGGCTTATGCAGGGATTTCCTTAAAGAAACGGGAAGAGCTGGAAGCCGAACTGCAAAAACTTGTGGAGCAGGGGCTGATACAGGAGCAGGCGGGTTATTTCTTTGCCGGGAAAGACAGTTGTGTGGTCCGGCGAAGAATTGACGGAAACTCCAGGGTGGGGGAGCGCTTAAAAACCGCAAGGCGCTACTCGAAAATCATCTCTTCTTTCCCTTTTGTCCGGGGTGTTTTCATTTCCGGATCTGTCTCCAAGGGGTATGCCGCGCCGGATGATGACATCGATTATTTTATCGTCACTAACCCGCGCAGGGTCTGGCTGACCAGGAGCCTGCTGACGGTATTCAAAAAAATATTCCTGCGTAATTCGCACCGCAACTTTTGCATCAACTATTTTGTTGATACAGATCATCTTGCCATTAAGCAGCAGAACAGGTTTACCGCCACGGAACTGGCTTTTTTGCTGCCAACTTATAACCGTAAACTGCATCAGGATCTTTTGCAGGCAAACACCTGGATCAGAAAATATTACCCCGGGTTTACGCAAGATTTCACACATGGAACCGATAGAGCCCCTGTGTTCAAAAAATGGGTGGAACGTATGCTTGACAATCGCCTGGCTGATGTACTTGAGTTAAAGCTTCTTCAGTTGTCAAAACGCATCATCCGGGAGAAGCATTTGCACTTGAGTGACACAGGGTTTGCGCGTCATTTCAGCCTGGAACCCCATGAAATCAGGTACTTCCCCAACCGGCAGCAATACCGGATCATGCTGGCCTATTGCAGAAGGCTGGCGCGATTCGGGCTAAAATGCGGACTGAACCTGGTTCAGAAAGAGCGTCTTAGAGCAGGCAGGAGGAAACGCCAGCCTGAAAACATCAAATCATCCCGTTATGTCAGAGTTCTATGAGCAAGTAGAAACATATTACAACGATGATGCTGAAGACTTTGATGCCAGGTACTGGAAAAATCCCTTGCTGCAGCGCATCCGGCAGGATTTCAGGGAGGAAATAAAGCGCCACCCCATACACAACATGCTGGAAGTCGGCTATGGCAGTGGCCTGGATCTGGTGCATTTTGGCCTTACGCATCCCGGTAGCCGGATCACGGGGATTGATATTTCAGCGGCCATGCAGCAACTTGCACGGAAAAAGATCGCTGCGCACAAACTTCAGAATGTAACAGCAGAAAAAGGATCCGTGGAGGACCTTCCGACATTGTATCCCGAAGCCCGGTTTGACATGGTGTATGTTTTTTTTGGTGCCCTGAACACCGTCGAGGATCTGGACAGGGCTGCCGGACATCTCTGGGAGGTGACTGCACCCGGCGGCAGGTTGGTGCTTTCTTTTGTGAACAAAAATTATGTTGCCGGTACGTTCATTGAGCTCCTCAAGTTTCGGTTTCGGGCTGCCTTCTCCCGGCACAAAAAAGAATGGGGCGGTTATTCCCCGACCCAGTATCTTCCAAGCAGATGTTATACGCCGGGGCAAATCCGGAAGTCCTTCTCCCGCTTTTTACTTGTCAAACAGAAAGGATACAGCATCATCCATCCGGCCTGGTATTATCATCGACTCA
This sequence comes from Bacteroidales bacterium, assembly GCA_003560215.1. Taxonomy (GTDB): domain Bacteria; phylum Bacteroidota; class Bacteroidia; order Bacteroidales; family UBA7960; genus PUPG01. Next base: position 1,930 of record PWIY01000184.1, read on the forward strand.
ATCAAATGCTGCGCAGGTTCAGCCCATTGCTCTGGAAGGCCGACAAGCTGCTGAACAACACTTTTATCTGGTCGTTGGGAGAATACACCTTGTTCGTGTTTCAAAAGCCTGACCGGAAGGATGGCCATCAATGAAGTGAACTTTCACGACATGGCGATGATGCTTCTTATCCTGTCTGGTCGCCGTGGTTCAGCTTTTGTAGCACGGAAGCAATCATGTTTTTCTGGTCCTGAAAATGAATGCCGGCTTTGTCAGCCATTTCAGGATGCATTGTGCGCAGGGGAATTGAGGTGGTAAGGGCCTGGGCGGCAGTTTTTCCATGTTGTTTGGCCGTTTGATGGTAAGTTAGTTGTCCGGTTTCCCTGCCGGTAAGGGATGCGATCATGCCCGCAAAATCTTTTTGGGAAACCGGTTTGCCGGTGAACACATTCAGGTTTTTCCCGGGATGACCGTACCTGGCCAGGGCATCGATCATTCTGGCACAGTCATCCAGGTGAACCAGTGACATCAGCTGGCTGCCGTCACCGTAATAAGGGACTTTCCCGTCTCTGAGCAGGGGTTCATAAAAAAACTTCCGGAACCAGGATCCGGGGCCCATGATCCATGCGGGCCGGGCAAAACGAACGTCAAGAGAGCCGCTTTGCTGCACTTCCAGCCAGGGTTGCTCATTGCGCTGATAATAACGGGCAAAGGCTGCAGGGCTCAGTGGGCTGTCTTCGCTTGCCGGGTCGTTTGCCGGACGGGGGCCATAAAGGAGCGACCCCGAAACATATACAACCACGGGAGGGTTGTCCAGCTTTTCAACGATCCGGGCCAGCCGGCGGTTGGCTTTTTCACCGTGATATGCGGCCCGGGATCTTGTAAGGTGGTGGCCTCCGGCGGGCCTTGCGAGGTGAAATACTACATCGGGCGGGTACCTGTAAAACCAGTGAGGGTCAAAATTTGACAGGCTCCCGGTAATGGCATTGAACGGTTCCAGCCAACGGTAAGGGGCTGACCGGTGAATCAGCAAATGCAGCCGGTTTCCGGAATCACGGGCAAGGTGGCTGACCAGTGCCCGGCCGATGTAACCGGTTCCTCCCAGCACCCAGATATTCCTTGTTTCTGTTAGTTGCATTGGCCTGTTTTTTTCTTTGATGCCATGGCGTTTCCTGGCCATGGTTCTGTTCCCTTTGTATGGCCTTCCTGTTTTTCCATACTGCCATCCTGTTTTCCCATCCTGCCTTCCTGTTTTCCCGTCTTGCCTTCCTGATCATAACTGGCCAAAAGCCAGGCGGCTGTCCCCCAGAACAGGAAAGCAAACTTGTCTGTGGTCAGAAAATTATTCACCAGGGCATGAAAAAAATAGGTGCTTAATGCCACCAGGGCAAATGCCATATCTTTTCTTTTCGGATGACTTCGCCATGACCGCGTCGCCAGTACCGCCCTGGCCGCCAACCATCGCCCGGTCGCCAGCCATCGCCCGGTCGTCACGCTTGGCCTGGTCGTCGACTTTTGCCGCGTCGCCAGCCGCT
>PWIY01000065.1 GCA_003560215.1 Bacteroidales bacterium
CGGCGCTGCGCGCCTCCGGTTAACGGGTGCTGCGCACCCTTGGTTAGTTGGTTGTTGGTTTGTCGTGGCTTAGCCACTCCAGTTGTTGGTTCATCGGACCTGGGTTCCGGGGGGCACGGCTCGCTATCCGTAAACTGTCACCGTCAGGCGGCGGGGGCCTCCGTGGTTGCGAAATTCACACAAAAATATCCCCTGCCAGGTACCGAGCTTCAGCCGGCCGCCGGAAACAGGTATGGTAAGAGAAACCCCGGTCAGTGCAGATTTGATATGTGCGGGCATATCATCATCTCCCTCTAAAATATGGGTGTAATAAGACATTCTCTCAGGAGCGAGCTCATCAAAGCTACTGTTCAGGTCGGTTCGGACCGAGGCATCCGCATTCTCATTGATGATCAATCCGGCTGAAGTATGATGCAGAAACACATTCACCAATCCCGTGTCCGGCAGTGACTCAATTGCATCCACAATATGATGGGTAATTAAATGGAAACCCCGTTTGAAGGCAGGAAGTTTTATATCGCATTGCTTTACCATGACTTATACAACTTAAATAAAACAAAATGAATCACTTAATGGCTTATAATTATGATGAAGGTACAATTTTTTTGCAAATTTTTCTTAAAACACTTGCATTACGAAAATCTTCGTACTATATTTGTACGAAACATTTCGTATTTGTGTGATGTTTAAAAATTATCATTCAGAAAAATTCATTCGTGATATACAGCCACAATCGCCCGGGAAAGCTTTATACCGGTATCCGGCAATTTACCGGCAAATACCCGGGCATATCTAAACGGTAAGTTCCCGGCTAAGTCCGGGAAAACATACAAACTTAAACACTCCAATTTCATGAAAACCAAAAACCAACAAAGCGACAACCCGGAAAAACGTAAGAGCCAGCAGTCCCGGACATACCAGCCTACGGAAAATGAGCTCGCTATTCTGCAAATTCTCTGGGACAAAGGCCTGGCCACGGTTCGGGAAATCCATGATATACTGGAAACACAGAAAGAAACAGGTTACACCACCACCCTGAAGACCATGCAGATCATGACTGAAAAAGGGCTGCTCTCAAGGAACACCTCGAGCCGGACCCACATTTACCAACCGAATATAAGCAGAGATCAGGCCCAGAAACAATTCCTCGGCAAAATGATTGATGGATTATTCAGTGGCTCACCGGGCCGGCTGGTGATGGGTGCCCTTGATCACAAAAAAATAAGCCGGGAAGAGATCCGGGAGATTCGCGAATATTTGCAACAGTTTGAAGAATCACAGCAAACAGATAAAAACAAAGACCCATGAGCATTACTGAACATCTTTCCCACCCCGTGATCAATGCCCTTGGCTGGACTGTTCTCCACAGCCTCTGGCAGGTGGCACTGATTGCGCTGTTATGGCTCCTGGTTATGAAGGGCACAAGGTCACAATCTGCCAGTGTCAGATACCACATTTCAGTGCTGGCACTGCTTGCCATACCGGCCAGTTTTGCATTCACCTTTTTTAGGCAATACAAGGTTTACAGCAATGCCAGACAAATTGTGTCCGTAGAATTCGAAGAGGCGGCCCGGATGGTGATGGACGGCAGCCGGCAGTTTTTCCTGATCGACAAGGGACCTTCCGGCATACTGGATCGCTTTGAAGCCCTGACTCCCTGGGTGTTTTGGTTGTATATTGCCGGAATGACAATGTTTGCAGTCCATGCGGCAGTCTCTTATTCAAAATTGTTTTCGTTGAAACGAAAAAACATACGACCTGTCCCCGAAGAATGGCTGCAGCGGTACAGGGAGCTAAAACAAAAAGCCGGGTTGCGGGTTGAGGTACCAATATGGATTTCTCTGCGAGCCGACATCCCCATGGTAGTGGGGCTGTTCAAACCGGTTATACTGCTTCCCCTTTCCATCCTGAGCAACCTGCCCCCCGATCAGGTGGAAATCATCCTGCTTCATGAACTGTATCACATTAAACGTAAGGACCATTATATCAATGCTGTCCAAACCCTGATGGAGATACTGTTTTTCTACCATCCTGCCACCTGGTACATCAGCAAGCACATCAGGAAAGAAAGGGAGTTGAGGGTGGATGAATGGATTATTCAGGAGATCAATAACCCCGCTACATACGCCAGGGCCCTTGTAACCCTGGAGGAAAAACGTGGCAAAGGTGTCATGCAACCGGCGCTGGCTGCCACACAATCTAAAAATCAATTATTCACAAGAATTAAACACATGATGACCATGAAAACAAGAAAATTCAATGCCGGACAAAAACTGGCGGCCATTTTTGCACTGGTTTTTGCCTTTATATCAGTTGCCCTGATTCAACCGTCAAGGACCTCCGCCGTTCCCCTGGGCAATAATGGGTACCTCGAAATGTACCATTTGCTTGAAAGTGACACCCACGAGAGCGTTACCGGCCAGGCTGTTGGCTCTGAATCCCCGGAAAGCGATTCATGGCAAACTACGGATGCAGAAAAATATGCAGACCAGCCTGACCCCGCCCCAATGAGCATCCGCCTTCACGACGGCACCACCCTGGCATGGGATACCCTGGGCGAAAAAGAACAGGAGGAAATCCGCAAGGCCATGGAAGAGATGAGAATCGCACTTCGGGAATTGAATAAAGAGCTGCAGGAAACATTCCAGTCGGAAGAGTTCCGCAGACAAATGCAGGAGTCCCAAAATGAATTTCAAGAGGCCATGAAGGAGCTTCGTGAGCATTTTCAGGATGAGAAATTCAAAAGGGAGATGCAAAAGGCCGGAGAAGAGTTCCGGGCAGCCATGGAGGAACTTCAGCTGAAGTTTAAAGACGAGGATTTCCAGCGCGAAATGAAAAATGCCATGGAGGAATTGAGAAAAGCCCTTGAAACATTACGGACTGGGGAGAAAGAACGAACCGGGGAACCGGAAAAAGAAAATTGACACTGACCCTGGCATCCCATCCGGCAAGGTTATTTCCCAGACAGGTTACCTCCCGCCAACGGACAGGTTACCTCCCGCCAACGGACAAGTTACCTCCTGCCAACGGACAGGATATCTCCCGCCAGGTTGTTATACAGGCAATCAGGCACTTTCAGCAGAGTTCTTTTCTGCCGGTTTAGACATGACGGCCTGAGAGTGCATACGAAAGCGGGGCATCCTTCTAAAGAAACGCCCCGCTTAATTTTGCTGTCGGTTGATGCCGCAGCCCAGATAATTTCGTCTGATGCCGCCAGGATGTTGGCAGCTGCGGTAAAACCCGAGCAGTCCGGTTCCGGTCAAAAAAGTTCAGGCCGGCTGAAACATATCTGTACCCGCCACAGAAGCACCGATCTCTTCATCGGTCACATTCGCATCCTTAATACTTCCGGACATGTATGCCTCATAAGCCGACATATCAAAGTGGCCGTGTCCGCAAAGATTGAACAAAATGGTTTTTGAACGGCCTTCTTCCCGGCAACGAACTGCTTCGCCGATTACCGTTGAAATGGCATGGGTGGCCTCAGGAGCGGGAATGATCCCTTCGGCTTTGATAAAGTCAAGGCCAGCCTTGAAACAACGATCCTGACTTTCCGAAACAGCCTCGATGAGTCCGTCTTTCAGCAACTGGCTCACCAGTACCCCGGCTCCGTGATACCTCAGCCCGCCCGCATGAATTGGCGAAGGCATGAAGTCGTGCCCCAGGGTATACATGGGCAGCAAAGGGGTTTTTCCGGCCGTATCACCAAAATCATAACGGAATTTGCCCCGGGTAAGCTTTGGGCAGGAATTGGGCTCAACGGCAATGCAACGGATATTCTGCCCTTCCGCAAGATTCATCCTCAGGAAAGGAAACACAATGCCTGCAAAATTGCTGCCGCCTCCGAATGGTGCCACGATCATGTCAGGCATATCACCGGCCTTTTCCAGTTGCAAAATGGCTTCCTGACCGATAATCGTCTGATGCAGAAGCACATGATTGAGCACACTGCCAAGGGCATAATGCGCTTCCGGGTCAGAGGCAGCCTTTTCAATGGCCTCCGATATGGCAATTCCCAGACTTCCGGTAGACCCGGGGTTTTCCCTGAGTAACTGCCTCCCATATTCAGTCCGGTCAGAGGGCGAAGGATATACCTGAGCATCAAAGGCATTAATCATGACTTTACGGTAGGGTTTGTGATCATAACTTGCGCGTACCATATAAACTTCGCACTCCATACCAAAAGCCTGGCAGGCGTAAGCAAGGGCAGTACCCCATTGCCCGGCACCCGTTTCCGTGGCGATACGTTTGGTGCCGGCAATCTTGTTATAAAAGGCCTGGGCCACAGCCGTATTGGGCTTATGCGAACCCGCAGGACTTACACCTTCATACTTATAATAGATCTTTGCAGGGGTATCGAGCATTTTTTCGAGACCACGGGCACGAATCAGGGGGGTTGGCCTCCACTTTGCATAAATCCGCCTGACCTCTTCAGGGATCTCTATATAACGTTCAGCTGAAGTCTCCTGCATGATCAGCTCACGGGGAAACAATGGCTCCAGCAGATCCGGGGTGATCGGCTCCCGGGTACCTGGGTGAAGCGGAGGCATTGGTTTATTGGGCATGTCAGCCATAATATTGTAGAAAAAACGTGGGATTTCCTTTTCTGATAATTGGATTTTATTTTCCATGGTAAAAATGAATTCTATTGGTTAAAGCCAGCTGCCGGTGTCTTCAGGACAACATCAAACGCTTATCCGGCACACACCGGGTACGGCAAAATTTAAACGAAAATTTTCTGGATGATCACGGAGCAGCACGCTCCCCAACGGATTATATGTTATAGTATGGCAGCCGGAGAGGCTGGCCACCAGGCCCAGATAAAAAGGATATGTATCTGGCTGTAATTCATATAATCTTTGTGGTTGTAGTAACACACAAATGTAGGCATACTTTTCTTAACCAGGCAAAAAAATGGGAAAAGATTTTCTGGAAAAATACGATACCCCTGATAATAAGTCTTTTAACAAAAAACCTTCCAGACAAAAAATACACAAAAAGAGAGGCTGCCTGCGGAATTGCTTCCGGGCAACCTCTCTGAAAACGCTATGCATAACTAAATCCGGGCCTGACTCGGCGGGGATGGGTCCCGGAACAATGAGGTCCCGGAACAATGAGGCCCCGGAACAATGAGGCCCCGTAACGATGGGACCCCGTAACGATGGGACCCCGTAACGGGAAAGGCCTGGTATTTCTGTCAGGCACCCAACGTGGCTACCATTACCGCTTTGATGGTGTGAAGGCGGTTTTCTGCCTGGTCAAACACCACTGAATGCTCAGATTCAAAAACATCCTCCACCACTTCCATGCCGTCGAGGCCGAATTTTTGGTAGATTTCCTCACCGATTGTGGTCTCCCTGTTGTGGAATGCAGGCAGGCAATGCAGAAACTTCACTTTCGGATTGCCTGTCTTTTTGATCACATCCATATTCACCTGGTAGGGCTTCAGCAACTCAATCCTTTCTTTCCATACCTCATCCGGCTCACCCATCGACACCCACACATCAGTGTACAGATAGTCAACACCTTTCACAGCTTCGTCCACATCTTCGGTTATCGTAATCTTTGCCCCGGTTTCTTTGGCAATCTCACGACACTGAGCCACCAGTTCCTCGGAGGGCTGAACCGATTTGGGTGCGGCGGCCCTGAAGTCCATCCCCATTTTGGCAGCACCTACCAGCAATGAGTTCCCCATGTTATTGCGGGCATCCCCGAGATAGCAGAAAGACATCTGATTCAGAGGTTTGTCGCAGTGTTCCATCATGGTCAGAAAGTCTGCAAGAATCTGGGTGGGATGGAACTCATTGGTGAGTCCGTTCCACACAGGTACATTGGAGTATTCGGCCAGTTCCTCCACGGTTGTTTGCGCAAAGCCACGGTATTCAATTCCGTCATACATCCGTCCAAGAACCCGGGCGGTATCTTTCATGGATTCTTTTTTGCCGATCTGACTACCGGTGGGGCCGAGGTAAGTCACAAGGGCACCCTGATCAAAAGCCGCCACCTCAAATGCACAACGTGTGCGGGTTGAAGCTTTTTCAAAAATCAGCGCAATATTCTTGCCCTTCAGCCTTTGCTGTTCGTATCCGCCATATTTTGCCTTTTTCAGATCCGCCGACATCTCAAGCAAAAACTTAATCTCCTGCGGCGTGTAATCCAGCAATTTCAAAAAACTCCTGTTTCTCAAATTAAAAGCCATGTGTTGATCTCCTATTTTAATGTTTATACTTGTGTAATTTCAATTTTTTTCGTGGCCCGCCAGTAACATACGGCCTAACGGCAACATACGACCGCCAGCAACATATAGCTACCAGAAACATGTGACCCACCAGAAACATGTGACCCCTTCGGGGTTTACCTTCCACCTTCCACCTTCTTCCTTCCACCTTCCACCTTCTTCCTTCCAGCTTCTTCCTTCCAGCTTCTTCCTTCCAGCTTCTTCCTTCCAGCTTCTTCCTTCCAGCTTCCACCTTCCACCTTCCTACGGCAATATCACCGTACCGGCATCCGGTTTCCCAAGCTGCGGGGCCTCTGTGATGATTGCATCAGAACCGCCTTTTTCCACAAATTCAATACAGGCCCTGACTTTCGGGGCCATACTCCCTTCGGTAAAGTGCCCGTCATCCAGGTATTGCCGAATCTCCTGCAATGAAACCTTCTCCAGTTTCTTTTCACCGGGCTTATGGAAGTTGATGAACACGTTGGGCACATCCGTTAAAATACAAAACTCATCGGCACGGATTTTACTGGCCAGCATGGAAGAGGCCAGATCCTTGTCAATGACTGCATCAATCCCGACCATTTTCCCTTTCTCATCAATGTAGGCCGGAATGCCGCCACCACCTACCGTAATGACAATGGTTCCTTCCCGGGCCAGTTTTTCCACAGCTTCCCAGTTGGGAATTTCAAGCGGGCGGGGAGAAGCCACCACGCGGCGCCATCCCCGGTTCCGGGGATCCTTGTGAAACACCCATTCATTATCACTTGCAAGTTTATCTGCTTCTTCTTTTGAATAAAAAGGTCCGACGGGCTTGGCGGGTTTTTTAAAGGCCGGATCCTCCTTGTCAACCACGACCTGGGTTACCAGCGTCACAATATTGCGACTGATGCCGTGCTCGGCCAGCACATTTCTAAGCTGCTGCTCAATCATAAAGCCGATCGACCCCTGTGTTTCTGCCACACAAAAATCAATGGGTTGTTTGGGTATGTCATACTCTTTGTGGCCCGCATCGTGCTGAAGCAGCACATTGCCAACCTGGGGCCCGTTCCCGTGACCGATTACCAGGTCATATCCGCTTTTGATCAGTGGAATCAGGTGCTGACAGGTGTCATACACATTCTGTTCCTGCTCGTCAATGGTGCCTTTCTGGCCGCTCTGCAGCAGGGCATTGCCTCCAAACGCGATTACCGATAATTTCTTCATAACAAATTATTTCCTGATTTTTTATTTATACATCCACTATTCATCTCTTTGTTTTTCCAGCACATAGTTGTCCGACAATTCACTGAAGACCCGGTCTCCATTCTCATCCAGTTTCACAAGAAGGTTTTCAGCCACAAAATACAGCCCGGTGCCATCAACACTTTTCAGTTCAATCACCATCCCGCTGTCATCCCACACATAATCGCCACGGGTTTCGACTGACCCGTTTTCCCTGCCCGGGTAATTCACCGAGTAAAAATAGGTGCCGTCATCTTTCAGCTCAATGGTTACCTCGGCCTCCATTCCGCTTTCGGCGGGCAACACACCCTTGTAAACACCGACGTAATCAAGTGCGATTTTTGCGGTATGCATATCAATCACCTCCTCCTCCATCTGGGGCCGTTCTCTCTCACCAGCTTCCTCTCCCCTGTCCTGCTCTCCCCCGCCCTGACAACCGTAAAAAGAAATGCCTGTCAATACAAGCAAAGCCAATTTCATTGCTTTCATCATAACTCCAATTAAGGCGTCTAAATTATAAAATATTACTATTTCTTTAAAAATAATATCTGTTCATCCCTTCAGGCGCTTTATTGTCCATGCCTGAATGAATCCGGTAAAACCTGCAGATTATCCTTCAGGTCATCCGCAGAGCTGTGGCCGCCGGACAACTCCACCAGCTCAATTAAAGTGTTATCTTTGTGATGGATGCCGCATTCAGCCTTAACCGTCATAATGGCAAGTTCAAAATTATCATGAAAAATTCAATTTTATTGCTGACACTTCTGATCTTCGCAGGATGCGCAGGTAAAACCGATAGGGATCATGACAGAAACAACACCCTGCATATCATTCATGCCGGCAGCCTTACCTATCCGGTAAAAATGATGACTGAAGCTTTTTCAGAAGAATATCCTGAAGTACGCATCCGGACGGAGGCCTGGGGGAGTAAAGCAGGAGCCCGCAGGGTATCTGACCTGGACAATCCCGCCGATGTCTTCCTGTCGGCCGACTACCTGGTCATTGAAAACATGCTGATCCCGGAGCATGCTTCCTGGTACATTCCCTTTGCCGCCAATGAGATGGCCATCGTCTATACCGAAAAATCACGTCACGCCGGAGAGATCAATCAGGGTAACTGGCATGAGATTATGCGCCGTCCTGATGTAAATACCGGACGCAGCGATCCGGATCAGGATCCGTGCGGGGTACGGTCTGTGTTTACCGCCAAACTGGCAGAGATCTATTACAAAGAGGAAGGCCTGGCTGATCATCTGCTGGCACGTGCCGGAGAACATATGCGTCCGAAAGAAACAGACCTGATTGCTTTGCTGGAAAGCGGCCATCTCGATTACATCTTTTTATACCGCAGTGTGGCCGTTCAGCATCAGCTTGAATATGTGGCTCTGCCACCGGAGCTTAGCCTGGGAGACCCTGAACTGGATGAATGGTACTCGCAGGTTGGTACGGAAACCCTGGGCACCGAACCCGGGCACACAATCATCGAAACAGGACAGTCGATGATATACGGTCTCACCATTCCGCTTAAAACAGAAAACCCTTCAATGGCCGAAAAGTTTGTGGCTTTTTTGCTGGATCAGAAAAAAGGACAACATATTTTGGAGGAGTCCGGGCAGCCGCCTGTCTCACCCGGCCCGACCCCGTATTACGGAGAACTCCCGGAAAGGTTAAGGAAGTTTGCGGTGCCTGAGCCGGCACCATAAGTATCCATTGCAGTCGATTAAAAGTGCCTGCAGCATCATCCCTAGAGGTTCACTGACAGCCCGACACTGACTGCGCCCAGTGCACCGCGACCTACTTCTGAAAAAACAGCCAGGTCATCCGAAAAATAATACCGAACCCCGGCCACAGGACCGATGAACAATCCGATGTTGTCAAAAAATCCGCTGGACGCATGATCCCGGCTTGCACCGTATTGCCTGAATTCAAAGCCGGATATCATGGAAGCGTAAAAGTCGATGTCCCTTTCATTGATGTTTCCGTCTATCAGGTCGTTGATAAAAGGTGTGAGGTGAAAACTTCCCCTTGCCCCCATACCGAGGAATGAACGGGAACGTTCGGGGTAAGTCCACTTGCTGTAGGCTGCGTATGGGCCGGCGGTAATATATTGATGGATGCCGACTTCAAAATAAGCTACCATCGGAGGAAAGTCCAGGCTCCGGTCGCCAAGATAACTGTAGGTATAGTTCAATGAGAAGCCGGCATTAAAGATCCGTGCGTTCCGGAAATTACTTCCCTGGCCCATTACAGTTTGCGAGGGAAAGGTATTCAGTCCAATAAATACCACACATGCAATCAAAAGAAATTTACGCATAGCCGATCAGTGTTAACAGTGCTTATTATAACGCGGTTTTCCGGGGCAAATGTACACCAATTTTTATTTTTTCACCCGTGGAAAAACCCGAACCCGGGGTTTTCTTACAATTTTTTCCGCAAAAATTATCGGTCAGATGCAGGGACGGAAGTGATTTTTAAACAGTAAACAAGTAACTTTGTGTGGAAGAATGCATATCTATGAATAAAACCCGATCCATTGCCTTTCATACCCTGGGTTGCAAGCTAAACTTCAGTGAAACTGACTCCATCAGCCGGCAATTTACCGGGGAAGGTTTCAGGGAAGTTGATTTTGGGGAACAGGCCGATATTTATGTGATCAACTCCTGCAGTGTGACGGGCAAAGCTGAAAAACGATGCAGAGCACTGATTCGCCAGGCCCATAAACACAACCCCAATGCGCAGATTGTTGTGGTGGGATGCTACAGCCAGCTGGCCGGGAAGGAATTGCTTTCCCTGCCCGGAGTAAAGCTGGTGGCAGGGAATACCGAAAAGTTCAGTTTGTTCGACCACATCCGGAAGCTGGCAACCGAATCCGGCAAGGCTTTATTATCGGATGACACCGGGCAGCTGCCATCCGGTTTCGTGCCCACCTGGTCACAGGATGGCAGAACCCGCTCGTTTTTCAAGATTCAGGACGGATGCGATTACAAGTGTGCTTATTGCACCATACCTCTGGCCCGGGGCAAAAGCCGCAGTGACAGCATTGCCGGCACACTCAGAACAGCAAGGGAAATTGCAGGAACCGACATGAAGGAGGTGGTACTCACAGGGGTCAATATCGGTGACTTTGGCAAGCCACACGGGGAGTCCTTTTTCGAATTGCTTAAAGAAATGACCGGCATTCAGGGGCTGGAACGGATCCGGTTGTCGTCAGTGGAACCGGATCTGCTGAATGAAGAAATCATTCGCCTGGTTGCGGATCATCCGGTACTCATGCCCCACTTCCATATTCCTCTTCAATCGGGCAGCGACGAAATGCTCAGAGCCATGGGGCGCCGTTATACCACAGCACTCTTTGCAGACAGGGTAGACACAATCCGCCGCCATATTCCGCATGCATGCATCGCAGCCGACGTCATTGTCGGATACCCTGGAGAAACCCGGGAGCATTTCAGTGAAACCACAGATTTCATCAAAAACACCGACGTCTCTTACCTTCATGTTTTTACTTATTCCGAACGGGCCAATACCCGTGCTTCGGGATCCTCCGCCCAGGTTGAAATGGCCGAAAGGAAACGTCGCTCCGCGGCGTTGCAGGAGCTGTCGGAAAACAAGAAGCGGCAGTTTATCCGAAAAAACCACGGCCGCTGCGAATATGTGCTTTGGGAAAAAGAAGAACAGAATGGTTATATGTACGGTTTTACCGGCAATTACCTGAAGGTCAAAACTCCCTTCCGGCCCGCACTGGTAAACCAGATACAAAAAGTGAAGCTGAACAATACCGATGAAAACGGAGTTTATTTGGTATAGGCCCACGCACCGCAGCCAATCCTTTAGGGGCGTAAACGGGTTTACATATTTCGGGCCAGGGCATCAGGGCTATTTTGGTCGTCAATAAAGCGGCTTTTCGTAGAGCAGTTCAGGATACTTCAATGATCTCATCATCATATGACCGGAAAAAACGAGGAGTACCAATGAACAAAACTGACATGAATTTACAGTCAATTTGCATGCAAACCTGCAACATTGCCAGATCCGCCGGTGAGTTTATCAGGGGTGAAATCCCGAAACTTAAGGCAGCAGACATCCAAAGCAAAGGCCTGCATAACTTTGTAACTTATGTGGATACCGAAGCGGAAAAACGCATCATCAAAGACCTGGAAAGTCTGCTCCCCGATGCAGGTTTTATTGCGGAAGAGAATAGTATTGAGAAAAAAGGAGATGAATACTGCTGGGTGGTTGACCCGCTTGACGGCACCACCAACTTCATTCACGGGATTCCCTGCTTCAGCATAGCCATCGCGCTGATGAAACACCAGGAAGTAATTCTGGGAGTGGTTTACGAGATCAATAAAGACGAATGCTTTTATGCATGGAAAGGCGGAGGTGCCTGGCTCAACGGAGAGCCAATCAGGGTATCGGCGGCTCCTTCACTGGGAGACAGCCTGCTGGCTACCGGCTTTCCATATTACGACTATTCCCTGATAGAACCCTACCTCCGGCTGTTCACATGGTGTCTTGAGCATACGCATGGTGTAAGGAGAATTGGCAGCGCAGCCGCAGACCTGGCATATGTGGCCTGCGGGCGTTTCGAAGCATTTTTCGAATACAGCCTGAGTCCCTGGGATGTGGCAGCAGGCAGCCTGATCGTTCAGGAAGCAGGCGGCAAAGTCACGGATTTTTCCGGAAATGGAAATTACATTTTCGGAAGAGAAATCGTTGCCGGGAACCAGGGCGTTTTTGATGAATTGCTTTACAAAGTGAAGGAAGTATTTATAAACCATTAACGAAGTATTTATAAATCATTGACCATGACCCCAATTGGTGATCCTTTTTTCGAATTTGCAGCCATCCTCGGGATAGCTGCAGTTCTGGGCCTTATGGGCAGGTTTCTTCGTCAGCCGCTGATCGTTTCCTTCATTGCGGTGGGGCTGCTGGTTGGCCCTTACGGACTCGATCTGCTGGAATCATTTGACAAGGTGGAGCTGCTTTCTGAAATGGGGATTGCACTGCTGCTGTTTGCTGTGGGGTTAAAGCTGGATGTCACACTGATCCAGTCTACCGGGAAGGTGGCTTTGTTTTCAGGATTGGGCCAGGTCACCTTTACTTCTGTGTTCGGGTATTTCATTTGCATTGCCCTGGGCTTAGACCCCATTCCAAGCCTTTACATTGCCGTTGCCCTTACGTTTTCCTCCACCATTATTATCGTAAAGCTTCTTTCCGATAAAAAAGAGATACAATCCCTGCACGGACAAATATCCATTGGGTTTCTGATTGTCCAGGACATTGTGGTGATCATCGCAATGATTGTACTCTCGGCCATGGGTACTCCGACCGACTATACCGTATGGGAAGAAATGCTGATTGTTTTTGCCAGGGGAATCGGACTGTTGATTTTTGTGTTGCTGCTGATGCGTTTTGTGCTGAACAGAATTACCAGTTTAATGGCCCGTACCCCTGAGTTGCTCATCCTCTTTGCCATCACCTGGGCCATTGCACTGGCCGCATTCAGCGACTTCCTGGGTTTCAGCAAAGAGGTCGGGGCTTTCATGGGTGGTATTTCCCTGTCTGCCACCCCATACAGGGAGGTGATTTCCGGAAGGCTGAACTCCCTGCGTGATTTTTTGCTGCTGTTCTTTTTTATCCATCTGGGAAGCCAGGTCAACATCCCCCTGCTTGGTCAGCAGCTATTCCCCGCATTGATCCTTTCCTTGTTTGTGCTCATCGGGAACCCCATCATTGTAATGACCATTTTGGGATTGATGGGGTACCGGAAAAGAACGGGATTTCTGGCAGGGCTTAATGTGGCGCAGATTTCCGAATTTTCCCTGATATTGGCAGCCCTGGGTCTGAGCCTCGGGCAG
>PWIY01000086.1 GCA_003560215.1 Bacteroidales bacterium
AGGCGTTCGTTGCCAAAAAGATCATAGGGGATGCCGCTGCCGATCTCCGGATTACCTGCACCAATTGCAGGAGATTCTTCCGACAGCCGGAAATCATGTTTGCCGGTGTCGTAAAACAATGGATCTTCATTCACCAGCGTATTGACGAAGGCGGAAGAGGAAGTATCCAGCTCTGTGGCCCGTATCAGGCAATGGTCAAAAGTAAAGTCAACCGCCGTTCCCTCATAAAGGTCAAAACCGATCTCCTCCCGGTTATTCCCGTAGATGATGCTGTTCCCGAAATACAGTTGATCAAACTCCCGCAACTGAATATTGCCGTCCATATCCTCATAATAATTATTGATGAGTACAGAAGGGCTGTTCCGGATGTCAATGTTGTAATAGTTTGCCACGGTCAGATGCCGGAAATCGTAACGGCCGCCCAGTGCCAGTATCATGGCATGCTGTCCGCAATTCACAATGGCAGTGTTCTCTGACTCAACATAGCTTCCCTGTGCAAAGAGTCCGGCAAGCTGCATATTCCGTATCAGGGTATTTCTGATCTGCAAGGTAGGATCAACGGCACTTCCCAGGGTATCCACGTGCAACCCGACCGTCCCGTTTTTAATAATGGCATGCTCAATTTCATGATCCCTGCTGGTGGCAGTCAGCCATATTCTGCCCCATTGCCCCGGCTGATCGCGGTAAAATGATTCCAGTCTGTCGCCCTGAATGGTAACCGGGTGCTCTGCTGTTCCTTCCACCTTCAGTGTGGAGCGCCCCAAAAAGATCAGGCTGGCATTGTTATGCATATGTATCCTGGCTCCTTTGTTGATGCGTAAAGTCACTTCCGGAGCCACCACTGCCTGGCCATAAACCACATAGGGCAAGCCGGCGTCCCATTCGGTATCTTCATCAATGATGTGATATTCAATGCCACTTTCCGGATCGGTATAATTGGGATGGATAAAGCGTGCATCCTGCCCCCAGGCCACAAGTTTAACGTCCTGGATATTTTGGTTGGTATTGAAAACAATGCTGTCAGTGATGGTCAGCGGCAACTCCTGATTGACAGGATCCACTGTTACCTCCACAAAAACATATAAACTGTCCCTGGGTTCGATCTCCACGTCACTGATGCGGGTTCCTGAACGGCCGTCCACATTCATGCGGAAATATGAGCCGGATCCACCGGCCAGTGATACGGAGTTGATCCGCACCCTGCGGTTGTGTGTATTATATACTTTAAAGGAACGGGTGGATGAACCGCGGGTTGTAAAAACCGTATCAAACAGCAAAGAATCCCGGGAAAAACTCAGGTCAATGGACGGATCAGAATCGAAATCGTCGTCACGGCATGACCAGAAAGCCCCTGCGGCAAGGCAAACAAATACAACAAGTAAAAATAAACGCATCAGGCGCATAAACTTCAATTTCAGAACCCGTCAATGATAACGCAGTGGGTTCTTCGATGGTATAAAAAATGGACAAAATCGTTTGCAGCAAGCAAAATTAATGTATTTTTGCAGCCTAAAATAAGTTCACCATGGCAAAAAGCAAAAAGAAAAAAGACGACGACAAAAACATCGTAGCGGTTGAGGAAGCACTCAGCAGATCAGAACAGTTTATTGAGCGCCACCAGAACACCATTATTTATACCGTGGCTGTCATCGTAATCCTCATTGCAGGTTATATTGGCTATACCCGATTTATACTGGAACCCAGGGAACAGGAAGCCCGCTCCGAAATGTTTATGGCCCAGAGTTATTTTGAGCAGGAAGAATATGAACTGGCATTGGAAGGAGATGGAGAATATCCCGGATTTCTGGATATCATTTCCGGTTACCGCATGACCAGTGCATCAAATCTGGCCCGTTTCTATGCAGGAATCAGCCTGATCAGGCTTGGCGAGCTGGAAGAAGGAATTGACAAACTGGATGGTTTCCGCAAGCGTGACCATCTGCTCGGAGCAATGGCTTACGGTGCCATCGGTGATGCTTACTGGGAAATGGATGAACTGAGAGATGCGGCACGCGCCTATCGCCGGGCATACAATTATAAAGACAACGAACTGACCACCCCGCTTTTCCTGTTCAAGGCAGGTATGCTCTATGAAGAAATGGGGGATTACGAAGAAGCCCTTAAGCGTTATCAGAGGATTCACAGAGAATACAGTGACAGTCGCGAGGCCCGCGAAATTGAAAAATACATTGCACGCGCCCGGGCTAAGAAGTAGTTGAAAACCTGAACACCCGCATCATGTCCTCAAAAAAAAAGAACCTGTCCTCCTTCGAGGGAGAATCCCATACTGATGCCCGCGGGATGCGTATCGGTATTGTTACAGCCGCATGGAACAAGGAAGTCACCGACACACTGTTGCGGGGAGCACTCAGTACACTGGAAACTCATGGTGTGGACAAGAACGACATTCTGCTTTATGAAGTTCCCGGAAGTTTCGAATTGCCCCAGGGAGCTTCCCTTGTCATTCAAGAATTGCAACCAGATGCCGTTATTTGCCTTGGATGCGTGATACAGGGTGAAACCCGGCATTTTGAGTTTATTTCTCAGTCAGTGGCCGACGGCTGCATGAACCTGGGCCTTAAAACCAATGTCCCCGTGATTTTCGGGGTGCTGACCACAGAAAACCATGATCAGGCCATTCAACGGGCCGGCGGCAAGCACGGCAACAAGGGGGATGAGGCAGCCTTTACAGCCATCCGGATGGTGGACATGAAGCGCATGCTGAAAATTCAGAAAGGACAGCCTTCTTAAACCCACATTGCATCATGCAGGCCGACCGTTTGCGTATTGTTTTCATGGGAACCCCGGAACTGGCCTCCCACATACTCAGCATCATTCACGAAAACGGCTATCTGATTGCAGGAGTCGTTACGGCACCTGACCGTCCTGCCGGCCGTGGAAGAAAAATCCGGCATTCACCCGTTAAAGAGTACGCATTGAGAAATGGATTGCATCTGATGCAGCCTGCCAATTTAAAATCTCCCGGTTTTATTGATGAATTAAGCAGCCTGAAACCCGATCTGCAAGTTGTGGTGGCCTTTCGGATGCTGCCAAAGGAAGTCTGGTCGCTCCCAACCATTGCCACCTTTAACATGCATGCCTCGCTTTTGCCTGACTACCGCGGAGCGGCCCCCATCAACCATGCCATTATCAATGGAGAAAAGGAGACAGGGATAACCACCTTTATCATTGACGACAAAATCGATACAGGACATATCCTTTATAGGGAAAGCATTGCAATTGATGAATATGAAACGGCCGGAAGCCTGCATGAAAAAGTAAAACAGCAAGGCGGTCCGCTGGTATTAAAAACCATAGACGCCCTGGCTGAAAAGAAGGCCTCCCCCCTGAAGCAGGAGGCCCTGATCAGCGATCCTGGCCAATTGAACAAAGCACCGAAAATCTTTAAAGAAGACTGCCGCATCAACTGGGATCAACCCTGCCGGCAGGTCGTCAATCACATCCATGGCCTCAGCCCTGTGCCGGGAGCATTTACAGACCATCCTCTGACAGAAAAGGAAACAATCCGCATAAAGATTTATGAAGCCAGGCCGGAAGTAAAACAACACAGCCTAAAACCCGGAACGCTTCTGACCGACAATAAAACCTTTGTCCATTTTGCCGCGACCGATGGATTCGTGAAAGTACTTACCCTCCAGATTCCGGGCAAAAAACGGATGCAAACAGAAGAATTGCTTCGTGGCTTTGATTTTCCAACCTCTGTTTGAGCGAAAAACCCTCTGAAATTCCCTGAAAAGGCCTGTAAAACGGGATAGTTCCCCTCAGTTATTAACAAAAGCGGCATTTTTTTCAACAAAAAGCCAGATTTCCCGCGTTAGACTTGCATTTTCTGGGAAATAGCCTATATTTGCATTGGTTAATGGAAGCTATCCGATTATTTTTTTAACCAAAAAACAAAAAAGAGATGAACAAAGCAGAATTAATTGATGCAATTGCATCGGAAGCGAATCTTACGAAAGCAGACGCCAAAAGAGCACTTGATGCTTTCATCGATTCCACAACAAAGGCATTGAAGAAAGGTGACAGAGTAGCCCTGGTAGGCTTCGGCTCCTTCTCAGTTTCGAAAAGAGAAGCACGCAAAGGCCGTAACCCACAAAGCGGAAAAGAAATTACCATTCCCGCTAAAAAAGTGGTTAAATTCAAGGCCGGTGCTGAACTCGCTGACAAAGTGAAGTAAGGATCGCCTTTCAAAATGTAGTAAAAGCCCCGGCAGTTCTGTCGGGGCTTTTTTTATGGAATCATTCGATTATTTATAACTTTGAAGGAGTTCTCTGGCTATGCCGGACGAAATATGTTTAAAGAGACTCTCGGGCCTAACCGGATGAGATTCGTTCATCACTCAAAAATTCTACTGTATGAACACAGAAGATAAACTTTCCCAATTCAACGCCAGCGCAGTGGGAAACAAAAACAACAACATTTTTGGCCTGCCTTTTGAAGTGGAGGAATCAAGGTTGGTATTTATTCCGGTTCCATGGGATGTTACCGTAACCAATACCAAAGGTGCCGCCCAGGGACCCATGAACATTTTCTCCAACTCATTTCAGATCGATCTGTATGATCCCATTGTGCCGGGAGCCTGGAAGGCAGGGATGGCCATGGAGCAGATAGATCCGGGCATGATCTCCACGAATCAGCAGGTCAGGATGCAGGCAGAGCAGGTGATCCGTTTTCTTGAAGAGGGGGGTGAAGCGGATGACAGCAGACATATCCAGGAACTGATCAATTCGGTTAACAATGCCTGTGAATCCCTTGCACTATCACTGGAAAAGTCCACCCTGCAATACATGGATAACAATCAGTTGCCATTCATGATCGGGGGCGACCACAGTTGCAGCACCGGACAAATACGGGCACTGGCCAGGGAGCATGAATTCGGAATTCTGCAAATCGATGCACATGCCGATATGCGCAAAGATTACCAGGGCTTCACCCATTCGCATGCCTCCGTTATGCGCAATGCATTGGAAACCAATGGCGTGACACAAATCGTCCAGGTGGGCATCCGTGAGTTGTGCAATGAGGAAGTGCAGGTCATCTCCCAGAACCACAAAAAAATAAAAACATATTTTGACCACGACATGCATGAGCGCATGTTTGAAGGAGAAAACTGGTCGGATATTTGCCGGGAGATCATCGAAAAGCTTCCGGATAAGATTTATATTTCTTTTGATGTGGACGGGCTGGAGCCTTCCCTGTGCCCCGGCACAGGTACACCCGTTCCGGGCGGGTTGTCTTTCAATCAGGCCGTTTACCTTTTGGAAACAGCCATGAAATCGGGCAAACGCATCATCGGAGCTGACCTGGTGGAAACCGGACCTAACCCGCTCGACGGAATTGTATCATGCAGGATCGTATACCGCATGGCAGGCATGATGATCAAAAGTAATGAGTAAACACATTGAAGCATATCCATCAAATGGAATTGTATCAAAAACAATTGCTTTTGGAACATCTGTCAGCCCATGTTACTGAAAAGCGGCTGGAAAAAATGACACGCATCCTGGCCTGGCGCACACGCCATCTGACGCTGGTGATGGAAGACATTTACCAGTCACAGAATGCCAGTGCCGTTCTCCGTTCATGCTAATGCTTCGGTGTTCAGGACGTACACATCATCGAAAACCGCAACACCTATGAAATCAACCCCGATGTGGCCCTTGGTTCATCCAAATGGCTCAGCCTGTTTAAATACAACCGGGAAAATTTCAATACCACTGCCTGCCTGACCAGTCTCAGAGATCAGGGATACCGTATCGTAGCCACTACCCCCCATAAGGATGATTGTCTGCTGGAGGAATTACCGGTTGACCGCAAAACCGCCCTGGTATTTGGCACGGAACTGGACGGACTTACGCATGAGGCCATGTCTATGTCTGATGCGTTTGTCAGAATTCCCATGCTGGGTTTCACAGAAAGCTTCAACATTTCCGTTTCAGCCGCCATATGCCTGTATCACCTTGCACCGCGCATCCGGAATACGGTCAGCAACTGGGAGCTGACGGAAGAAGAAAGGACGGATGTGATGATCGGCTGGCTGTTGCAGTCGGTACGCAACCCTGAAAACCTGCTGAATCACTATAAAAAGAAATTGGGCATTGAGAGGTTCATGACCTGAATCTTTTTTCTTTCCACTTCCAGGCGGGCTACAAAGGGTGGGGTTCTGATTTCTGGCAAAACGGCGATCAGTGCGCTTGATTGCCATGTAATTGAACCAACTGCCGGTAACGTTCGCCACGCTCCTCAAAATCCCGGAAAGCATCATAACTGGGCGCTGCGGGCGACAAAAGACATATTTTGTCTTCCGGGGTTTTATCAATAGCCTGCCGGATTCCCTCGTCAAAGCTTTCAGCCATGATGCAATCTTTGTACTGAAACCCTTTTAGCCCGGAAGCGATGGCCAGCATCCGCCGGCCGGCTTCTCCGGTAAAAACAAGTGTTTTTACATCAGAAGAGGCCAGAAACTGCATCAATGGACCATAAGCAACCCCACGATCTTTTCCGCCAAGAATCAGCACCGACACA
This sequence comes from Bacteroidales bacterium, assembly GCA_003560215.1. Lineage (GTDB taxonomy): Bacteria > Bacteroidota > Bacteroidia > Bacteroidales > UBA7960 > PUPG01. Next base: position 6,547 of record PWIY01000086.1, read on the forward strand.
TCAGGTAAAGCCCTGACTGCCGCCATGGCAGCTTCGGGAATGGTGGCAATTGAATCATTGTAAAACTTTTTTCGCCGCCAGTTACCGATGTACTCCAGGCGATGCGGCAGACCCTTGAAGCCGGCCACAGCGGATGCAATGGCATCTGCTGACACACCCTGCAGAATAGCCGCCACGGCAGCAGCGGCTATGTTTTTAAGGTTATGCTGACCGGGCAACAGGCGGTCCCGGCATATGTTTTTAATGATGAAAGGTTCATGACCGGCATCTGTTACCACCAGCATATCGTCTCCCCGGCAATATACCCCTCCGGCGCCCCCTTCAGGCTCTCCAAGACGTATTGGCTTTGATGGGAGAAAAGTGCCGGAGATCAATTTGCTCAATACAGGATTGGCGGGATCGTACAAAAAATATTCATCTTCGGCCTGCCACCTGAAAATATTCATTTTGGCTTCCTGGTAGGCAGAAAAAGACCGGTAGTAATCCAGGTGTTCTTCGAAAATATTGAGCAATACAGCCACTGAGGGCGACACTGTCAGGTTCTGCAACTGATGACTGCTCAGTTCAAAAACCACCGGCACCCCTTCATGTAACCTGTCCAGAAACTCAAAACAGGGCGTTCCGATATTGCCGGCCAGCAAGGCAGGTTGCCCTGCTTCCTTTAAAATATGATACAACAGGCTTGCGGTTGTGCTCTTTCCCTTGGTGCCGGTGATGCCCACCACCTGTTTTCGGAAAAAGGTGAGGAATAATTCAGTCTGCGAAGTAATCCGCGCCTGGTGAGAAAGATTATCCAGTACATCAAAAGGAATTCCCGGTGAGCGTACAATCACATCTGCCTCTTTCAGACCTTCCAGGTAATGATCACCAAGAAACCATTGTATGGAGGCATCTTCCGGAAACAACCCCTTGGTTCGTGCCATGGACCGTTGATCACAAACAATAAGGGGAAGTGACGGCAAATACCTTCTCAACCAGTGGTAGGTCGATTGCCCCTCGCGGCCAAAGCCAAGAATTGCCACATGTTTTCCTTCAAAAAAATCAATGAATCGTTGTTCGGTTGTCATACTGACCCGCTATAGATTAAAGGGTTGGCTATTGTTCGCAGACTTTTGCCACACCTCTGCGAACTATTTGCTCAAAATTTGGCCTCAAACAGTGTTTGCGGTCAAAGTCACAAAGTAATTTTTTGATATCCCGGTGCCTGTATTGTTCATACAGGGAACTTGTCCGGTAATGGTTCAGTAAAACGGGAAGTGCCCCCTCCTCCTCCATGATCTGATCTGTAACATGCGACAGAGCCATATTCACTTCCTCAATTGTTCCGACGCATTCAAAAGGTTTCGCACCGGCAGCACCGCTCAGTTCTTCCAGAATCTCCAGAAGGCCCTCATCAGAAAAAAGATCCCTGCCGAAAATACCTGTTAGTTCAGCTGGTGTTAAAAACGGGGATAAAATGATGTAGGTAAAGAGACATTTCGGACAGGTACAGCACCAGGTATCCGTTTTACTTCCAACGTTACAGCTTTTAAATTTGTCATGATATTGCCGGTACCCGGAAAACAAAGCAGCGATCTGCAGCTCATTCAGGGGCCGGAGAAAACTAAAGTAATTTATCGACTTATCAAGATAGCTAAACATATAATGACGAAAATCCTGCTCAAAATCAAGCGACTTGCTGTATTGATGATTGATCCCGGTTCCCGGAATCGTTGGTTCACTGGCACTTGATTCGTTCGACAGGGCAATGTGCCCTATTCCTGCACACCTGGCAACAAAAGCTGTGGAAAATGCCAGCATGGCAGAAAAAGGAGTATGACCATTCAAAAATCCCTCTTGGTTTAACTGGAGCAGGAGAGGTTCAATGTTTCGGTGCATCACAATGCCGTTTTCTCCGGGAACAGCGGTTTCAACCACCTGTTTTGTGGCACCTCTGGGGTTCACAACAAAGGGAACAAGCCGGGATCCTGACATTTTCAGCAATTCAAGCGTTACCACTGAATCTTTGCCCCCTCCTACAGGTACCAGAATCTCCCCATCGTTATTTTCAGGGATTTCAGAAGGCAATCCTGACAAAGGCCCGGAATCCTTTCCAAAAACAAATTCAACCATTTCAGGCCCGGGTATATCAATCCCGTTCATGTAAAAAAACTCCCCGAGTCCCTGTCGGTACAGGTTTTTCCACCAGGTTTGCTCAACAGAGGATAACCGGTGGGGCTCAATAAGGATCCTGGGTGAACAAAAAGCTTTCCAGTAACTCACCATTTCAATCAAGCCCAGGTAAAAAGCCATGCTTTCCGGCACCATATCAAATGGCACACGACCCGCATGGCTTCCAAGGTCAATTGTCCATCGGGGCTGAAAGACCAGATCCGGTCCGGCCTCAAATTGAAAATCAATATGCAGTCCGCCGGAGCATTGGCTCACTGAATAGTTTTTATAGGTAAAAACAGGGTATTTCTCTCTCAGCTCAAGATACCTGTGCTTGTTGTCGCTTTTTTCCATTTGAACATTGGCAAAGTTTTTGGTGTTCTATAGTTGAACACAGTTCAAAATTAAGAAAATCCCCCAAGTGTGTTTAACTTTGGCCGGTAAATCACTTTGGGGATCCATTGGAGAACTGAATATGATGAAACGAAACCCGAACAAACCCGCCAGCGGAAAACTGCTGATCAGTGAACCTTCATTGCGCGATTTTTACTTCGGACACAGTGTGGTTTTGCTGGTGGAACACAATACCAAAGAGGGCACCATCGGGCTGATCCTCAACAAACCAATTCACCTCAAACTCAACCAGGTTGTAAAAGAGTTTCCGGACAATGAATTCCCGCTGTTTTTGGGCGGACCGGTTCATCCGGAGCGACTTTTTTACGTACATACCCTGGGCGCTAAAGTTCCGGGGAGCATAGAAATTATTCCGGGACTCTTCTGGGGCGGAGAAATTGAAAAGATCATGGATCTGATCAAACTCAACCTGGTTACCCCTGAAGATGTACGATTTTTTATTGGTTATGCCGGCTGGGAATCCAAGCAGCTTGACAATGAAATGAAAGAAAAATCGTGGGTGGTCACCCAGTGCAGCCTGGAAACGGTAATGAGCAGACATCCGGAAAAACTCTGGAGCAATATGCTGAAGGAAATGGGCAACGATTATGCCATCTGGGCGAATTTCCCTTCCGACCCCATCCTGAACTGATGGCACGAAAGATCCCGAAAACTGAGTCTTCCCGTTGTTTCATTGACCAAAAACCAGGGAAATCACCTGATCCGGTTTCACCGTCTCTCCTTTGATAATACAGTGGGCCTGCAGGTAATAAGTTTCCCTCTCCTCAAGCTTGCTTTTGATCAGTTCCAGTAATTCTTCGCCTTTGTATCCGCTGACCATGGGCCGCTCCCTCCGCGCATATTCAAGCCTGTGAGCCAGGCTCAGCGGACTCATTTTCAGGTAAACGGTTTTTCCTGCGGCATTCATGAAGTCCATGTTGTCAAAAAAACAGGGTGTTCCTCCCCCGGTGGCAATGATTCCTTCGGGCATTTCCAATGTCCTTTGAAGTTCTTCTTTTTCCATTTGCCTGAATGAGGCCTCCCCCTGTTTGGAAAAAACTTCAGGTACGGTAAGTCCTGACCTGACCTCCACGGCTTCATCCAGATCCAGAAAAGGATAGTCCAGCTTTCTTGCAAGCCGCTTTCCGAAGGAACTTTTTCCGCAACCCATAAATCCGATCAGGTATATACGCATTGGAATTCTTTATGGCAAAAATATGTCAAAAATACCAAAGACAAATTGTTTCATCAGAAAAACACCTACCTTTGGTGCATATGACAAAAATCGTAACAGTAATCGGAGCCAGGCCGCAATTCATTAAAGCGGCCCCTGTAAGTAAGGCAATCAGTGACACGGAAAACCTGGTGGAGTACCTGGTTCATACCGGGCAGCACTTTGATGACAACATGAGCCAGGTGTTTTTTCATCAGATGGGGATTCCGGTGCCGGATACACACCTGAACATTCACAGCGTGTCGCATGGAGCCATGACCGGCCGTATGACAGAAGAAATCGAAAAAATCCTGGTCAGGGAACAACCTGACTGGGTCATGGTATACGGTGACACCAACTCCACCCTGGCCGGCGCGCTGGCAGCAGCTAAACTGCATATCCCCGTGGCCCATGTGGAAGCCGGACTCCGCTCCTTTAATATGGATATGCCCGAAGAGATCAACCGGATACTGACCGACAGGATCAGCCGTTTGCTGTTTTGTCCGACGCTGACAGCCGAAGAAAACCTGAAAAAAGAAGGTTTTGATTATTTTCCCTGTCATGTCATGACCACAGGGGATGTGATGTATGATGCGGTTTTATTTTTCAGGGAAAAAGCAACCGCCCCCAAAGGGGTCAGCATCCCGAAACATTTTGTCCTTGCAACTGTGCATCGCCAGGAAAACACAGATAATCCGGAAAACCTCAGCAGCATCATTGAAGCATTGAATGAAATATCCACCCAGATCCCGGTGGTATTCCCGGTGCATCCGAGAACAGCAAAAATTCTCGGAGAAAACCCGGGGGTGTTGTCAGAAAAAGTGATTACCACCCACCCGCTGGGTTACCTGGAGATCATTTATCTTCTGGAGCACTGCAGGATGGTATTGACTGACAGTGGCGGGCTTCAAAAAGAAGCCTACTTTTTTCACAAGCCCTGCATCACCCTCAGGCAGGAAACGGAATGGACGGAACTTGTGGAGCTGGGGTGCAATATGTTGGCGGGTAGTGATATCAGTCGCATCCGGGAAGCCTTTGCCCATTATATGGTGAACAAGGTCAATTTCACCGAGGGGCTTTACGGAAAAGGCAATGCCTCAGCGGTAATCGCCGAGGCATTGCGGGATCTAAGGTAAATATCCTGATTGTCTACACGTAACCCTGGGCAATCATGGCATCCGCCACCTTTACAAATCCCCCGATATTGGAGCCTTTCACATAATTCACATAATCTCCCTCTTTGCCAAATTCCATACAGGTATTGTGAATATTGATCATGATATTGTGAAGCCGCTGGTCTACCTCCTCGCGGGTCCAGGCCATCCGAAGGGCATTCTGACTCATTTCAAGCCCTGATGTGGCAACGCCACCGGCATTGGCAGCCTTCCCGGGGCCATAAAGGATCTTGTTTTCCAGGAAAACCTCCACAGCCTCCGGGGTGGAAGGCATGTTGGCCCCTTCTGACACGCAAATACATCCGTTCTTAACCAGGGCCCTGGCTTCTTCTTCATTGAGCTCATTTTCCGTAGCACAGGGCAGGGCAATTTCACATTTCTCCATCCACGGACGGGATACCCCTTCCACATATTTGGCTCCGAATTCCTCGGCATATTCGCGGATCCGGCCACGCTTGATATTTTTCAGGTTCTGGACGTAAGCCAGTTTTTCCGAATCAATGCCATCCTTGTCGTATATGTATCCGCCGGAATCAGACAACGTAACCACTTTACCTCCCAGTTCAATGATCTTTTCGGTGGCAAACTGCGCCACATTACCGGATCCGCTGATAGCCACCGATTTGCCTTTGATCTCTTCATTGATGGTGGCAAGCATTTCCTGGGCAAAGTATACCGTACCATAGCCCGTAGCTTCCGGACGGATCAGGCTTCCGCCATATTCAAGGCCTTTACCGGTAAAAACACCTGTAAACTCATTCCGGATGCGTTTGTACTGCCCGTACATGAAGCCGATTTCCCTGCCTCCGACTCCGATATCTCCGGCAGGTACATCCGTATCGGGTCCGATATGGCGGTAAAGCTCAGTCATCAGGCTCTGACAAAAGCGCATCACCTCTTCATCCGACTTTCCCTTGGGGTCAAAATCAGAACCACCTTTACCTCCACCCAGTGGAAGTGATGTCAGGCTGTTCTTGAACACCTGCTCAAAGGCCAGAAACTTCAGCACCCCCAGGTCTACCGTGGGGTGAAAACGCATCCCTCCTTTGTAAGGACCAATGGCACTGTTCATTTCAATGCGGTATCCTCTGTTGATCTGAACTTCTCCTTTGTCATCGATCCAGGGTATACGGAATATGATCACCCGCTCGGGTTCGATCATACGTTCAAAAACTTTAACAGCCTTGTACTTCGGGTTCTCATCCAGAAATGGAAGAATGGTTTCTGCAACCTCCCTGACGGCCTGGTGAAAAGCCTTTTCTGAAGGATTCTTTGCTTCTACCAGATCCATGAATTTTTTAAGTGTAGCGTCCATTGTTTTGGGTTTAATGAGTAAATAAAAAATGTCTTCAAAGCAATGTTAGGGCATTTTAGGGGGTTATCAGAAAAATTGTCAAAACAAATTTTTATTGGTTTATTCTTGCATAAGTCCGATATTTTTATATAGAAGCTTAAAGGATTCTCTTCTGGGCCTGAAAGATAATCACCGGCCTGTTCTTCAACAGAAATTTGTAAATTCATGGATATAATTGCTATCATTGTATTCATGAAAGATAAAACGGACATACAAGCCTCCGGCCAGGGTAAATCTTATTCAGCAGCCCCGCCCGAGCAATCGCTGACCATCAGTCAGGAAGAAATCCAGAAGCTGCTGCGCGAAAAAAAAGAACGGCTGAAAGAGCTGGGTGCCATCCACCAAACAACGGGCATTCTGAAGGAAGAGAAGACCATTCCGGAGATGTTGCAGCAAATCGTGAAAGTGCTTCCCCCTGCATGGCAGCACCCGGAAGATGCAGTGGCGCGGATCAAATA
>PWIY01000050.1 GCA_003560215.1 Bacteroidales bacterium
ATAAAAAGGGGTGCACCAACCATGTCGGTATGATCCTGTTCGCATTTGACACGGTGAACAGACAAATATAAAAGGGGTGCACCACCTGGTTGATCTGATCATGCTCGCATTCGACCCGGTGAAAAGACAAAAAAAGGGTGCACCACCTGGTGATGCACCCCAATGCAATAGAGAAAATCAGGTTATTTCACAAACCGAAAGTCTTTTCCCGGATACCTCGCGGTATCACCAAGCATTTCTTCTATACGAAGCAGCTGGTTATACTTGGCAATTCTCTCTGAACGGCAGGCAGAGCCTGTTTTGATTTGTCCGGTTCCCAGAGCCACAGCCAGATCCGCAATGGTGGTATCTTCTGTTTCACCGGATCGGTGGCTGATAACGGCTGTATAATCATTTTTATAGGCAAGGTTTACAGCGTCGATGGTTTCTGTGAGCGATCCGATCTGGTTGACCTTCACAAGGATAGAGTTGGCCACATCGCTGTCAATCCCTTTCTGCAGGCGGTTTACGTTCGTAACAAAAAGGTCATCACCCACGAGCTGGATCTTTGAGCCCATTTGTTTGGTCATCAGGGCCCAGCCTTCCCAGTCATCTTCATCCATACCATCCTCAATGGAAATAATGGGATACTTATTGACCCATTCTGCCCAGTAATCGACCATTTGTGCAGGTGTCAGCTTGTCGCCTGTAGATTTATGCAGGTGATACACATTTTCATCCTTCAGGAAAAATTCACTGGCCGCCGGATCAAGTGTCAGGAACACATCCTCACCGGGACGATAGCCTGCACCTTCGATGGCCTGCAAAATAAGCTGTACCGCCTCCTCATTGGATTTCAGGTTGGGGGCAAAACCACCCTCATCACCCACGTTGGTGGAGTAATTCTTGTTTTTGAGTACGCCTTTCAGCTGGTGAAAGATTTCTGCACCCATCCGGATTGCCTGACTGAAAGAGGAAGCACCCACCGGCATCACCATAAACTCCTGGAAATCCACGGAGTTGTCAGCATGAGAACCTCCGTTCAGGATGTTCATCATGGGCATGGGAAGGGTGTTGGCACTTACACCGCCGATATAACGGAACAGTGGCTGGCCGGTTTCCTGGGCTGCAGCATTGGCAACCGCCAGCGACACGCCAAGAATGGCATTTGCACCAAGATTCCCTTTGTTGGGGGTGTCGTCGATCTGCAGCATGGTTTTGTCAATCAACCCCTGGTCGGTCACAAAAAAGCCCTTGAGCTCGTTGTTTAAGGTGGTGTTGACATTGTTAACCGCTTTGGTAACGCCTTTACCCAGGAAAACGGATTTGTCGCCGTCACGAAGCTCTACAGCTTCATGAACCCCGGTGGAAGCTCCGGACGGAACTGCTGCACGGCCCATAAAGCCGTTTTCTGTGATCACTTCAACTTCTATCGTAGGATTCCCTCTTGAATCCAGAATCTGTCTTGCATGAATATTAACAATTGCGCTCATAATAAATATGTTTTAAATGTGAACAGTCTTGATAACTTATAAAGATACGCATCCGCATCCAATAAAAAAAGGACAAAGCATCCAAACACACTTCATCCTTTTCTTTTAAAAAGCCAAAAATGGTTTATTTCTCCTTGCTCTCAGATTCGTCCTTTTTCTCAGGTTTATCTTCCTTCTCTGGTTTATCTTCCTTTGCAGGCTTTTCTTCCTTTGCAGGTTTTTCTCCTTTGGCTGTGGCTTCCGGCTCTGCCTTTTCAGCTTTCGGCTTCTTCTTACCTTCAGTTTCTTCAGGTTTTTCGGTGGCCTTTGCTTTCTTTTCAGCCTTTTCTTCTTTGACTTTGGCTTCGGCTTCCGGCTGTGCCTTTTCGGCTTCCGGCTGTGTCTTTTCAGCCTTTGGTTGTGCCTTTTCAGCTTTCGGTTTCTCTTCTGCAGCCTGTTCCTTTACCTCGGGAGCCGGGGCTTCAGCCTGTTCCGCCTGGGCATCCTGCGGATCCTTTTGGGCCTCAGCAGGTTTGGGAGTCGGTTTGGTCTCTTCAGAGGATGCTTTTTTGCCACCTCTGCGACCTCTTCTTGTCCGTTTCTGCTGGGTTTCTTCCTCGGTCTTCAACATGGCTGTGTTGTAATCAACCAGTTCGATGAAACACATTTCAGCGGCATCACCCTTGCGAAATCCTGTTTTCAGGATCCGTGTGTAACCTCCGGGTCTGTCTGCAACCTTTTGCGAAACTTCGCGGAACAGTTCACTGACAGCATGTTTGTTTTTCAGGTAAGAAAATACGGTACGCCTTGAGTGGGTTGAATCTTCCTTAGACCGCGTGATCAGGGGCTCTACATACACCCGCAACGCTTTGGCCTTTGCAACGGTCGTATTGATGCGCTTATTCAGGATCAAAGCAGTAGCAAGGCTTGACAATGTTTCCTTCCGGTGGGCCGCCTTCCTCCCCAAACTGTTAATTTTCTTTCTATGTCTCATTGCAATTATTCCTTATCTAATTTGTACTTTGAAAGGTTCATTCCAAAGCTCAGGTTCTTCGATTTAATGAGTTCTTCCAATTCCGTCAGCGACTTCTTTCCAAAGTTTCTGAATTTCAGCAGATCATGCTTATTCAGAGAAACGAGGTCGGCCAGCGTTTCCACATCGGCCGCTTTCAGACAATTCAATGCCCTTACCGAAAGATCAAGATCCACCAGCTTGGTTTTCAGAAGCTGCCGCATATGCAGGGAAGTTTCGTCAAACTCTTCGCTGGATGCTTTTTCCTCTGTGTCGATGGTGATTTTCTCATTGGAAAAGAGCATGAAATGCAGAATCAGGATACGGGCAGCCTCTTTCAGTGCCTCTTTGGGAGTAACAGATCCGTCTGTCAGGATCTCAATCACCAGTTTCTCGTAGTCGGTCTTCTGCTCAACACGATAGTTCTCAATGTGATAGGTCACATTCTTGATGGGGGTAAAAATTGAATCCACAGCGACGACACCCACCACCGGATTCAAACCCTTGTTTTCTTCCGCAGGTACATAACCACGACCTTTCTCGATGGTAAGCTCAACAGACAGATTCACGGAAGTTTCCATGTTGCAGATCACCACATCGGGGTTCAGCACCTGGAAATTCGACAGTGATTCTGCCATGTCGCCTGCCTTGAATTGCTCTTTGCCACTGATATTTACAGTAAATTTTTCAGAGCTGGCATCTTCCACCTGGCGCTTAAAACGCACCCGTTTCAGGTTAAGGATAATCTCCGTAACATCTTCAACAACCCCTTTGATGGTGGAAAACTCATGATCCACTCCCTCAATTTTTACTGAAGTAATGGCAAAACCTTCCAGTGATGAGAGCAGGATCCGTCTGAGAGCATTGCCAATTGTGATTCCATATCCTGGTTCCAACGGCCGGAATTCAAATTTTCCCAAGCGGTCGTCGGATTCAAGCATAATCACCTTATCCGGTTTTTGAAAAGCTA
>PWIY01000004.1 GCA_003560215.1 Bacteroidales bacterium
AAGTCGCAGAATAAAACCATCGTTCTGCCGGAAGGGGTAGAAGAACGCACCCTTGAGGCAGCGAATACCATTTTGTCAGAAGGGATTGCCAATATCATTTTACTGGGCAACCGTGACGAAATAATCGGGATGGCCAAAAGCAAGCAGCTGAATGCTGTGGAGAAAGCTCAGATCATTGACCCGACATCCTGGGAAAAAAAGGATTATTATGCCGATATGCTTTTCCAGATCAGACAACATAAGGGACTGAGTAAAGAAGAGGCTTTAAAGCTGGTGGAAGACCCGCTTTACCTTGCCACCCTGCTGATCAAGGACGGAGCTGCCGACGGTGAAGTGGCCGGTGCGATGAATGCCACAGGCAATGTATTGCGTCCCGCTTTTCAGATCGTAAAGACTTTGCCCGGCATCAGTGTGGTGTCAGGAGCATTCATCATGATCATGAAGGAATCCCATTGGGGAGAAAATGGCATGATCGTTTTTGCAGACTGCGCCGTGCACCCGGATCCTGACGCCAAAGAACTGGCTGAGATCGCGGTAATGACAGCCCAGACAACAAAGGCGATTGTCGGAGCAGAACCCCGTGTGGCCATGCTGAGTTTTTCCACCAAAGGAAGCGCCCAACACCCCATGTGCGACAAGGTCATTGAGGCCACCAAACTGGCAAGGGAAATGAACCCGGAACTGCTGATCGATGGTGAAATGCAGGCAGATGCCGCCATCGTTGAAGCCATAGGAACCAAGAAAGCACCGGACAGCCCCATTGCAGGGAAAGCAAATGTGCTGGTTTTCCCCTCCCTGGAGGTGGGCAACATCGCTTATAAGCTGGTTCAGCGACTGGCCGGGGCAGAGGCTGTAGGTCCTGTTCTTCAGGGGATGGCTGCCCCCATCAATGATCTTTCAAGGGGTTGCTCCGTTGAAGACATTGTCAACCTCGTAGCCATTACGGTCAATCAGGCAGCGGCCAAATAAATTAAACTTATTCACCCGAGTATATTTCACACCACAAAATTAAACGATAACAAACCAATGAAAATTCTAGTTCTCAATTGCGGAAGTTCATCCATTAAGTACCAGTTGATTGATATGGCCAACAATGCCGAGCTCCTTGCCAAAGGGCTTTTGGAACGCGTGGGCCTCAAAGACAGTGAGTTCAAGCATCAGCCAAGGGGAAAAGATCCTTACATGCTGATCCAGGATGTGGAAAACCATGAGGCAGGGATCGACTTGATCCTGAAAGCTTTGCTGGACAAGAACCACGGGGTGATAGAAAGTGTCAATGACATCATTGCCGTTGGTCACAGGGTGGCCCATGGCGGTGAAAATTTTAGTGACAGTGCCCTGATCACAGCGGAAGTCAAAAAAAATATCGAGGATGTCATTGAACTCGCACCCCTGCACAATCCGGCAAACCTGAAGGGTATCACTTCCATGCAGAAACTGGTTCCCACGGTACCGCAGGTAGCTGTGTTTGATACGGCATTTCACCAGACCATCCCACAGCACGCTTACATGTATGCGCTTCCCTACGAACTTTATGAGAACGACAAGATCCGGCGGTACGGGTTTCACGGCACCAGTCATAAGTATGTATTCGAAAAAGCCTGCGACGCCCTGTTCATGCGCAAAGATCATGTAAAAGCAATCACCTGCCACCTGGGCAACGGTGCATCAATCGCCGCCATCGAAAACGGCAAATCGGTAGATACTTCCATGGGGCTGACCCCGGTGGAAGGACTGATGATGGGTACCCGTACAGGAGACCTGGATCTTGGTGCACTTCTTTATATCATGAAAAAGAAAGGCCTTGATACAGACGAAGCCAACAAACTGATCAACAAGAAAAGCGGGATGCTTGGTGTCAGCGGCGTTTCTTACGACATGCGGGATATTGAAAATGCTGCCTGGAAGGAAAACAACAAAAGGGCACAGCTTGCACTGGAAATGTATGCCTACAGGATCAAAAAATACATCGGAGCCTACGCAGCTGCCATGGGCGGTGTTGATCTGATCATTTTTACCGGCGGCATCGGCGAGAATGGTGCTGAAACCCGGGAGGCCGTTTGTAAAGGACTCGACCACCTGGGTGTAACTTTCGATCCGGAGAAAAACAACGGATTGAGGGGCAAGCTGGAAATGATCTCCAAACACGAATCCAGGGTAAAAGTCATGGTGGTTCCCACCAATGAAGAGCTGGTGATCGCTTACGACACCCTGAAGATCGTCACCCAGCACCAGGAAAACAATAACGGGTAGTTCCTGAATGCATCACATGGTTTCAATCACCATGTGATTTATCATAAAAAAGAGGCTGTGCCAAATTTCCGCTCAAAAAACGGAAGGGCACAGCCTCTTTTTATTTGCACCCACGAAAAAGCCCGGTTGCTCATTCCACCAAAATTTTAGCGCTGCGGATACTTTTGCATCACTTCAAATGGCTTCATCAGAAGATCCACATATTGCGCCCGCTGATAAGCATAGGGGTCTTTGCTGTTGGCCCTGGATAATTTCCCACGGAATGCATCCAGGCTATCATATCCGGCAGCTTCCATCCAGACAGAGAGATCGTCCAGCATGTCTTTGATATACCCCACCTTGTTTTTGTACAGGGCACTGACCACCTGTACGCAGTCTGCACCTGCAAGGATCATTTTGGCCATGTCCTCGCCGGTAAATATGCCGGTATTGGCACACAGGCTGCCTTTGATCTCATTGTGCAGCAGACCGGCATAACGCAGCGGCAACCGGTAGTCCATCGGCTGGCTCAGGTTAAACGGAAAATGATGCTCTCCCTTTTTGGGATCAATATCGGGCTGAAACAGGCGGTTAAACAGCACAAAGCCATTCACACCGGCGGCATCCATTTTCCGGATCACCTGCAAAGGATTCGTGTAAAACGGGCTCAGCTTCACACTGACCGGGATCTTCACCTTCCTGATTACCTCATTCAATATGTCGATTTGCTCCTGCTCTTTTTCCTTTCCCGTCTTTTCAAAACTGTCAGGGGCTGCATAAAAATTGAGTTCCAGGGCATCCACACCGGTCTCTTCAATCTTTCGGGCATATTCAGCCCATGTATCTCTGTTCACACAATTCAAACTTCCGATCACCGGTATACTCACAGCCTCTTTCAGTTTCCTGAGTTTCTCCAGATGCTCTTCGGGGCCCGCATGCTTTACTTCCGGAAACAGGCTGATCATTTCTGCGTGCCGTTCATCATAGGCATGAAGGCTTTCTTCCATTTCAAGGCTTTCCAGGTTGATCTGCTCCTCAAACAGAGATTTGAATACAATGGCCGCCGCTCCTGCTTCTTCCATTCTGGAAGCGGTACCGGGATCCATTGACAAGTTGCATGCCCCTGCTATCAGGGGGTTTTTCAGGGTCAGACCCATGTAATTTGTTGATAAATGTGCCATAGTGCTCCTCCCGTTG
>PWIY01000195.1 GCA_003560215.1 Bacteroidales bacterium
CGTGCTGCTGGATCCGCCCCCCGGCGTCAATAAAGTGTTTTTTCCCGCCCCTCCCGGGGAAACGCTGAACGATACATTGCCCGAAGAAGAAAAGGCTCCCCGCTTTCTGGAGCAGGTGGATGATTCACTGTATATCGAATATTTTATGGATGCCATTCACCATCGCCTGGAGTTGTTGTATGTGAACTGGTACGATCCTGACCAGGAAGAGGAGTTTTACCGGCAGGAAGGGAAAAAGTACATTTTTGATGTGGCCCAGCTGGAATTGATGGAATACATTGATTATGAATCTTTTTATGCAGAACACCGGGGTGGTTACCACCGCGACAGTGTGCAGATCACAGTACTGGAAAATAGTGTTTGGTTTGAATTCCGTGACCTAAACCGGGAGGATCCTGATGAACAGGTGCTTTTCAGCCTCCATGCCACCAGCGATTATGTGGAAGGCCGCTTTGTGCGGGATCGGGAAACGGGTGAGATACAACTGGATACAGAAACGTTTCCCCTGACAGACAATGATGTGCTTGACCTGGCCTGGTTTGCCGGTGAACGGAATGCGGAGAATATTTTCAACCACCTGCTTAACCGGTATGTGGCGGATGGCCTGGAATATGACCTGGCGTACTACCTGTATTATGACATGCAGGATCACCGCATTATCGAAAGGGAGGAACCCCCTTTTACCCGGGTGGATTAGCAGTTGTGCCGCCGGATGGCCGCTGGTTCAGGCAAGGCGCGGCCTTATACCGCAAGTCGTGCCCTTTATAGTATATGGAGCAGTCTGATACCGTCAGGAAAAAAGCATTTCCGGGCTGCTTCAGGGATCAGCCTCCTCCGTAACGGGTAAATGGAACAGTATCCTGCGTGGCAAAATCACCCCTGATGTATTTGAAGTAGCCGGCAATGGCGATCATGGCAGCATTGTCGGTGGTGTATTCGAATGGAGGGATGTATACCTCCCAGTTCCCTTTTTCCGCTTCACGGGTAAAGGCGGCACGAAGCCCGGAGTTGGCCGAAACCCCGCCTGCCATGGCCACATGACTGATTCCGGTCTGTTTGACTGCACTGCGCAATTGCTTCATCAGGATTTCCACAATGGTGTACTGGATGGAGGCCGACAAATCTTTTGTGTTCTTTCGGATGAAGTCCGGATCTTTCTTCAACTCGTCACGCAAAAAGTACAAAATAGAAGTTTTCAAGCCGCTGAAACTGAAATCCAGCCCGGGAACCCTGGGGTGCGGAAAGCGGAACTTATGGGGGTCTCCTTCCTTGGCATTCTTGTCGATCAGTGGCCCGCCCGGGTAAGGCAGCCCCATGATCTTGGCCGCTTTGTCAAAGGCTTCACCGGCCGCATCGTCAATGGTGTTTCCGATCACTTCCATCCGGCAGGGGCTGTGAACTTTTACGATCTGGGTATGTCCGCCCGAAACGGTCAGGCAAAGAAAAGGAAATGGAGGTGTTTTCTGGCGGTCATCCTCAATGAAGTGAGCCAGGATATGGGCATGCATATGGTTGACTGTGATCAGTGGAATCCCCGTGGCCAGGGCAAAAGACTTGGCAAATGAGGTGCCGACAAGCAGTGAACCCAGCAGGCCCGGACCATTGGTGTATGCAACTGCGCTGATCTGGCTTTTTTGTATATTTGCTGTGAGGATGGCTTTTTGGATAACCGGTATGATGTTTTGCTGATGTGCCCGTGAAGCCAGTTCAGGTACAACGCCACCAAAATCTTTATGAACCTGCTGGTTCGCAATAAGATTGGCAAGGATTTTGCGTTCTCTGATTATGGCTGCTGAAGTATCATCGCAGGATGATTCAATTCCAAGAATGTATGTATCCATATTCACACTTGTCACACCAAGGAAGTGGCTGTTAAATCTCAGGAGGGCAAAGGTATCAAAAAAACACGTAAAATAGTTTTGTGGGTACTTGCCGTATTGGTGCTTCTGCCAGTGCTTTTGTACGGGCTTCTCCAGAGTCCTTCAGTTCAGACTTACCTTGTGGGTCACCTCACCAGCTATCTTTCCAGGGAGCTTGAAACCGAAGTCCGTGTGGGGGCGGTCGACATATCCCTTTTCCGGACTGTGATACTGGAAGATGTGTCGGTGCTCGACAGAGAGGGAGAAACGCTGTTTACCATGGAGTACCTGAAGGGCGATCTGGAGAGGATATCTGTTCGCCGCAGGCAGCTTGACCTGGGTCGTCTTGAAATTGAAGGGGCATTCGGTGGAGTGTATAAAAAAGATGGAGAGACTGAATATAATTATCAGTTTCTTGTGGACTATTTTTCTGATGAGCTGGGCAACGGACCCGGTCCCGGCTGGGATGTCACCCTTGGTGCCCTGACCCTGCATGATATATCTTTCCGACACCGCAACCCAAATGCCAATCCCGTCCCCAATAACGCATTTGACCCGGCCGATTTTCTCATTGAAGACCTTTATCTGGCCATTGAAAATATCCGCTCTGATGATGAGGCACTGGAGTTTGAACTTGACTACTTTCGTTACAGCGAATCCAGGGGGTTTCAACTGAATTACCTGTCAGGAAGTTTTTCCGTAAGCCCCGGCAGCCTGGTCGTGAATAATGCGGCGTTTCGTACGCCCGGCAGTGAGCTGGCCTTTGACATGGCACTTGATCATGATGGCATGGATAATTTTCGGGATGTCCTTGCCCATAATGGGTTTACCTTAACCATGCAGCCCTCCAGGCTGGATATGCGTGACCTTGCCCATTATGTTCCCGCTTTTTACGGAGCAGACCAGCTCATGTCGCTGAGCGGGGAATTTACCGGAAGGGCTGATTCCCTGACAGGCCGTGGTGTGTCCGTAGCCTACGGAGATGCGGCTTTGTTCCGTGGCGACTTTAACCTTAACTTACTGCCAGACTGGCCCCGGATGCATGGGGAGCTGAGGGTGGATGAGTTCAGCGGTACGGCTGCCGGCATCAACGATATACACATTCCTGAGCATTTTTATGGTACCATTCCGAGGCTGCCTGATTTTCTTGAGCGGGCAGGTCAGTTTGCCTTTTCCGGGTCGGCTTCGGGAGACCTTGCAGCCATTGAAGCAGATGGCATGCTGAAAACCGATGCCGGCTCCATTCGTGCTGAAGTGCTTTTCCGGCGCGATGATCCGGAAATGCTTTACCAATATGATGGAACCGTTGAAAGCGAAAAGGTACATGGTGGAGTTTTGCTTGGAAACCCGGAGTTGCCCGGGTCTGTGGATATGTACGCCCGTTTCAGCGGGTCGGGGCTGTCACCTGAAACAGCCGACATGGTTTTTGACGGGGGGGTCACTTCCATGGAGTACCGGGGTTATAATTATAACAATATCACTTTTTCAGGGGATTTGGTGAAGGAAAAACTTAGTACGGCCATTTCAGTTGTTGATCCTTATCTTGAGTTCGATTTCGCGGGAATGATTGACTTCGGACCGGAAGTACCGGAAATGGATTTCCAGGCCGCTTTTGACCGGGCCAATCTGACCAGACTGAATATTTTCCAGCGCGACACCCTGTATGAATCTTTACTGACTGCGGGCGTGGAGGTTGATGCCCGCTTCAGGTCAGTTAACCACATGGAGGGCGAAGTACTGATCAATAACATCCGGTACACCGAAGACCCCATTTTCGCGGAGCATTTTCCTGAAAGGGGTGACTCCAGGGTTTACCGGACCGATGACATTTACCTGAGCAGTGCCGTTTGGGCTTCGGATAACAGTCACCTGAGGGTCAGATCTGATTTTCTTGATGCCGATATGCACGGCACAATCCATTTTGAACAACTGCTCCCTTCCCTTCGCCAGTTTGCCGATGTGTTTCTTCCCTCTCTCGAAACCGGTGATGACTTGCCTGAAATGTCTGACAAACTGGCCAGCGATCTGAATTTTTTCATTCGTTTTAATCATACGGAAATGCTTTCAGAATTGTTTTTTCCGTGGATTGAAATTTCTCCGGAAGCATGGATCACAGGCCGGTATGATGTTTCTTCCCAGTCATTGAACCTGGATGCCCAGGCAGATATGCTGTCCCTTGGTGGCAGGCGTTTTGCTGACTGGGAACTTAGCGGTGAGCGTGTGGATGAGTCTTTTTTGCTCATGAGCACAAGCCGCAAGCTGTTGTTGTCCGACAGCATTCACATGGACAACTTTTCCTTTGATACCTCTTTTTGCCGCGACAGCATCATGATGGACCTTACATGGCGTTCGGAGAATAACGGGCAGGACAATCACGGTCAGCTCAGGGGAACGGCATTGATTAACGACCCTCAATACCAGGAATTCAGCTTTTATGATTCTTATGCATCCATTGACGGAGATACCTGGTACATTGCACCGGATAACCGGCTGATTCTGGATTCCGCCCGCATAGAGGCCAGGGGAATGCGATTTTATCACGAAGATCAGTATATAGAGGCTGGCGGAGTGCTCAGTGGTCTTGCCGGCGACCGGATGCGATTGTCCTTTTCCGGGTTCGACCTCTCCTACAGTGCCTTGTTGCTTGGGGAAAGGAACTTTGCCTTTGACGGCATGGTAGATGGATTTGTTTCATTTACCGCTTTTTATCAGCCGGTAAGTATCGGTGCCGAGCTTTATGTAAACGACTTTGCATTTAACCGGGAGTGGCTGGGAGACCTTGACCTGCACAGCTTATGGGACAATGAAGCGGGTGCCTTTGAGGTGGACGGTGCCATTGTATCACGTGAAGACGAAACAACTCATGAACCTTTAGTGGTGACCGGGAGGGTTTACACCGGCGAACGGGAAGATAATTTTGATCTGGATATTGACCTTGCTGATATGACCATGGCAATCTGGGATCCTTATTTGAGCAACTTTGCCGAAAATTTTCACGGAGCAGCTACAGGTAGGCTTAGAATGGATGGCCCGCTTTCCGCACCCGAATTATCCGGAAATATTCATCTTGAGAATACCGGCCTGCACATTCCTTACCTGAACACCAGTTATCATTTCAGTGATGAGGTGGAGTTCGGTAAGGATTATTTCCGGTTTGACAACGTGGTCCTTCAGGACACGCTCGGAAACAGTGCCCTGGTAAACGGGTCGGTTATGCATGAAAATTTCGGGAATTTTGCCATTGATTTCAGGCTTCAGCCGGAGCAGATGATCATTTTTAATACCGGGCCGCGCGACAATGATTTTTATTACGGGACCGGATTTCTGACCGGGGTGGCTCACCTGCACGGACCCACCAACTTAATTACCATGGACATCACCGGCCGGACCAATCGCGGAACCAAGGTGTATCTGCCGCTGAGTTATTCCGGTGAGGTAAGGGAAAGCCATTTTATTTCATTTGTTTCGAAAGAGGAAACCCGGGAGGGGCCTGCCTTCAGCCTGCCCCCGCGTCCGGGTGGTGTGGCACTGAATTTTGATTTGGAGGTTACGCCCGAAGCGGAGGTGGAGCTATTGTTTGATGCCCATTTTGGTGACATTATCAGGGGAAGGGGTGCCGGTGACCTGAAGCTTGAGGTGGCACCCGAAGGTACTGTCAATGTGTATGGTGATTATGTGATTGAAGACGGAGAATATTTGTTTAATCTTCAGAATATTATCAACAAGCGTTTCCGGATTGAACAGGGAAGTACCATTGGCTGGACGGGAGACCTGAATGATGCAGATGTGGACTTGCGGGCTGCCTACAGGTTAAGGACCCCGCTTTTCGACCTGGTGTCAGGGGAGGGGGTTGACCCCGAAATCGCAGACCGCTACCGGCGACGGGTTCCTGTGGAAACCGTCCTGATTCTGGAGGATAAGCTGTTCAACCCTGCCATTTCCTTTGACATTGATATTCCGGGCGGAGATGAAGGAACCAGGGAAATGATTGAAAGAATGATCACCACCGAGCAGGAGATGAACAGACAGGTGTTTTCTCTGCTGGTGCTGAATCGTTTTTTGCCAACCACCGCCGACCAGTACAATACCGCTTTGGGCTACGGGGTGGGGAACACCTCGTCAGAGTTGTTGTCAAACCAGCTAAGTAACTGGCTTTCACAGATCAGTTCGGATTTCGATATCGGCATCAACTATCGTCCCGGTGATGAGATCAGCAGCCAGGAGGTGGAGCTCGCGCTGTCTACCCAGTTTTTTGACGACAGGGTGATCGTTGACGGTAATTTTGGGGTGGCAGGAAACGAAACGGCCACCGGCTATGCTGCCCGGGGAACCAACCAGATCATTGGTGATGTGAATGTAGAAGTGAAAATCACCCCTGAAGGTAAATTCAGGGTGAAGGCCTTCAATCGATCCAATACTTTCGACATCATCCATACCAATGCGCCTTACACCCAGGGGGTCGGGCTTTTCTACCGGCGGGAGTTTGACGGTCTGGGTGGCCTGTTCCGAAGAGAAAGAGCCCCTGAAGACTTGCCGCTTATACCCGAAACCTCCGGCGAAACAGGGTCGGAAACCTCAGCCGGCACAGAAGAGTCTGATGAGAACAAATAAAGTTGATTCCCTGTAACGGACAGCGGAAAAGACCTAAAACAGGTGGCCCAGTTTTTTCTTCTTGGTATCCAGGTAAATTTTGCAGTGGTCTGATGTGGCCACAACGATGGGTACGTTTTGGGTGATCTCGATGCCGTATCCAATGAGTCCCGTTTTTTTCCTGGGGTTGTTCGTGATGAGTTTGATCCTGGTGGCTCCCAGGTCTCTCAGTATTTGTGCCCCGATGCCGTAATCCCGCTCGTCCGCTTTGAATCCCAGTTCAACATTGGCCTCCACGGTATCCATCCCCTGTTCCTGGAGGTGGTAAGCACGAAGTTTGTTCAGCAGGCCGATGCCCCGGCCTTCCTGGTTCATGTATAGCACCACTCCCTTTCCTGCCTTCTCCACCATGTCCATTGCCTGGTGAAGCTGTCCGCCGCAATCACATTTGCATGAGCCAAAGATATCGCCCGTGACACAGGAAGAATGAACCCTCACCAAAACTTCCTCGCCTGGTTCCCAGTTGCCCTTGGTCAGGGCAAGATGAACCTTGTCATTGGTGGTCTGTTTGTAGGCAGTGAGTTTAAAGTTGCCCCACTGGGTGGGGAGATCCACGGTAATTTCCTGCTTGATGTGGCTCTCATTTTTAATGCGGTAAGCAATCAGGTCCTCAATGGAAATGATTTTCAGGTTGAAGCGTTCCGCAATTTTCATCAGATCCGGCAACCTGGCCATGGTACCGTCATCGTTCATGATCTCCACCAATACCCCGGCAGGCTGAAGCCCGGCCAGGCGCGACAGGTCAATGGAAGCTTCCGTGTGTCCGGCTCGCTGAAGTACACCACCTTCCCTGGCTCGCAGGGGAAAAATGTGCCCGGGCCTGCCCAGGTCATTCGGGTCGGTCTGCGGGTCAGCCAGGGCCTTGACGGTTTTGGCGCGATCTGAGGCGGAAATACCTGTGGTACAACCATGACCGACAAGGTCCACCGAAATGGTAAATGGAGTTTCGTGCAGGGCGGTATTCCGGGGCACCATCAGATCCAGATCCAGCTGTTCACTGCGGCGACGTGTAATGGGTGCACAAATGAGTCCGCGGCCGTGTGTGGCCATGAAGTTGATAATTTCAGGGGTGATGGTTTCTGCGGCTGCCACAAAATCACCCTCATTTTCCCTGTCTTCATCATCCACAACGATTACGACCTTGCCTGCCTTAATATCCGCAATGGCCTCTTCTATGGTATTCAACTTTGTCTCCATTATATAGTTGTCAAGTATTGCTGTCCGTGATCACTTTATTGAGTTTTTCCGTGGTTCTTTCCCAGTTAAAATGTTGCAGCACAAAATGATGGCCCTTCTCACCCAGCCGGACAGATAATTCCTTATTTTTCAGCAAAGATAATATATGTTTTGCATACTCAGCAGCATCCCGTCCGATCAGCACTTCCTCTCCCTCTGTTGCACAAAGTGCCTGATTTGCCAGGGGTGAAGTCACACAGGGCAGCTGCATGGCCATGGCTTCAAGTACTTTGTTCTGCAATCCGGTTCCGATCTGCATGGGTGCCACAAAAACCTTTGAATCAGCATAGAAGTCACGGATGTCATCAACCCAGCCGGTAACCTCCACTTTGGATGACGCCAGGTTCCGGACCTGTTTTACGGGACTTGCGCCGGCAAGTACCACCTTAGCCCCGGGTAAGGATTCCCACACAATGGGCATGATCTGTTTTACGAGGTATTCGGCACCTTTAACATTGGGCGGATAGGCCATATTCCCGGTAAAGATCACCTCATAATGTTTCTTTCGCCCGGTCGCGGGGGTGAAAAAACTGGTATCAACACCGTTGGGAATCACAGTGATCTCATCCTTTCGGGGATGGGGGATCTGATCCCTGTCCGGATGAGAGATGATGGTTTTTTTATCGAAGCAGTTGAAAACCAAATTCTCATACCTGCTGACCCGTTTGAATTCCATTTGCAGCAGGGGGCGAAGGTACCAGGGAGCTATCTGCTGCCTGCGATGCAATCCTGCGGAAAAAACATCCTGGTAGTCAATGGTCTTGTCCTGTTCGCAGTCAAAAATGTAGGGTGCTGTGCGAATAAGCTGACAAAACAGATGGTCGGGCCGGTGATGGTCGATCAGAGAATGAATCTCTTTTTTGATCCGGGGGCTTAAAAACCAGGCAACCTGGAATGGAACGGAGGAGAATGCAGCTTTAACCAGCCGGCTGTAAATTCCTGCCCTGGAAAGCGGGAAAAAGTAGAGTTCACTGACATAGGGTTTCAGGGTCTGATAAGCCCCGGGATGAATGCCGGTGTCGCTCAGGGCGCAAACAATGAGTTGATGGTGTTTCGACAATTCCTTTATCTGGTGGAAGGCCCGCAGTTTATCCCCTTTTTCGAGCGGAAAGGGGATCCTTGACAACACTATGAAGATCTTTTTTTTCAAACCCTCCTGTTTCTTGCTTAAGATTCAACCGCAAAGCTATGATAAAAACTGATCAGCCTGTCAATGGCCGGTCCGGTGGTATGGTGTTTTTTGACAAAATCCCTTGCCCTTGTGCCCATTTTCTCCATCACAGCTTTGTTTGACAGGCAGTATAAAATGGCGTCGGCCATTTCAGCGGGGGTATCTGCGAGGAAAATATTTTCTCCGTGGGTGCAGTCAATTCCCTCGGCTCCGATGCTGGTGGAAATGATGGCCTTCCCGGCGGCCATTCCCTCAATGATCTTAACCCGCATCCCGCCGCCCGAACGAAGGGGCACCACCATCAGTTCCATTGAATTCATGTAACGGACCGCATCGGGAACCATCCCGTCAATTTTAACCTGACCGTTGCCGTAACGCATGAAAGATTCAGGAATGTTTTTCCCGGCAAGATGAAAGGTCAGGGAAGGGTCTTTTTCAGTTACCAGAGGCCATACCTCATCCAGAAACCACCGGAGCCCCTCCTGGTTCGGTCGCCAGTCCATGCTTCCAAGGTGAAATACGGTGCCGGGCTCTGCGGTGTCTTCACCGGGTTTATACTGATCGGCATCGATTGTTACCGGAATGGTAATGGCAGGATGGGAAAATCCGTTTTTGACAAAGAAATACTTGTCAACCGGAGAAATGGCCACCAGTCCGTCAACCTGGTATACTGTTTTAAGCTCAAAGGTTTTCAGCCGGCTGGCAAGAAATTTCAGGTACCATCTTTTAAGGAGGTTGGGTTCAGATTTTGCCATCCGCTCCCAGATGAAATGCTCTATGTTGTGTGAGCGAAAGATCATGGGAGTACCGGTATGCCGGCGGATCACCGGAATATAGGGGGTCAGGAACAGTCCTTCCAGCTGAATAATGTCAAAATCCTCCTCCTGAAGCAGCCCTGCCAGCCTGGCTGCTGCCTCAGGGCAATAAAACCTGGAAATATTATATGATTCCCTGGTGAAAAGGTTCAGAAAGGCAGGCCAGGGCTTAACCCTCGTATCCACAGGGAAGGCCTCAAAAGATGTTTCCTCTGTGTATTCTTCCGGAATGCGGTCATGCTCCTGCTTCTGCTTATAAGGGGCCAGGGCCATCACCTTTACATATTCGCCCCTGTCAAGCAAGCCCTGTGTGAGTTGATGCATTGCGATGGCGCCTCCGTCAGATGGCGGGAAAGGAATTTTGTGACAAAGCTGAAGGATACGCATGCTACTGGTTTTGGTTTGTACCGTCTGTTTTCTTCAGTCCGATAAAACGCCCGATTCTCTCAACTTTTTGCTTGTAGACGTCCATATCCAGAAGCGGAGAGTCCGTTGTTGCTTTGATTGTCAGCATAATTCCGACCGGAAGAAGTAAAACTGAAGAAACCCACATCCCCTGGTGTGCCTCAAGCACCCCTTCCCGCACAAATTTTTCTCCCATCATTGAAGTTACATGAAATACTACAAATAGCAGGACGGAAATGACCATGGGAAGGCCAAAACCTCCTTTCCTGATGATGGCCCCGAGCGGTGCTCCGATCAAAAACAGCACCACACAGGCAAAGGAAAGGGTAAACTTACGGTGAAACTCAATCTGGTAACGTGCCAGGGTTCTTGTCCGCTGCCGGAACTCTTCATGGGAGTAACGTGCATGGTCACGATTGGTGCGAATCATATCCATGGCACTTGATACGACCATGACTGCGGTTACAGGACTTTCCCGCATATAATCAATGTCGGCAAGTACCATCCGTGAGGGGTCAATCTTCTGATAAGCTGTGGTATCTGCCTGGGGGTAGTTGTTGAAACGCCGTATATATGAATTGATGTAATTGGTCTTGCGTCTGTCCAGCTCCCTGGACAGGGAATCCTCATATTCAACCAGCTGGCTGATGTTGAGCATGCGGAAATTGCCCCTGAACAACTCCTCGTCGGTTCGCTCCAGCTCAAACATGCTGATGTCAAATTTCCGGATCTGCTTTTCAAATCTGGTACGCTGGAAAGGACGTGCCGGGTCAAGCGGCCCGTGGTCACTCATCTCCTGGTAATTCGTTCCATTGTGAAGCGTCATTACCATGTAGCGCTGGTCGGGGGTCACGGCCATGGTGCCCCATTCAGCGGTGGTCAGGCTGGTATTGCCCCTGCCTTCGGTGTGGTCGTAGATCTTGATGCCATGCAGGGTTTCGCCCCCGTTGCTTTTATCATCCACACGGATCACAAAATTATCAATTCCCTTGTAGTAGATCCCTTCGGTGATGTCGAGTGCAGGGCGTTGTTTGCGGATGTCATAGAGCAAAGAAAGACTCTTTAGGTTGGCAACCGGCAATACATTGTTGGAAAAGAAAAAAGCCCCCAGTACCAGGAACATGGAGATCATCACCATGGGCCACATGATGCGACGGAGCGAGATCACGGCTGACTTGAAGGCCACCAGCTCATAGTGTTCGCCCATTTTCCCCATGGTCATAATGGAAGATAACAGTACAGCCAGGGGAAGTGCCAGGGGAACAAATGTGGCTGAGGAATAGAATAATAGTTCGGCAATCACATACCATTCCAGCCCCTTTCCCACCAGGTCATCGATATACTTCCAGAGGAACTGCATGAGCAGGATGAACAGTGAGATAAAGAAAGTCACAATGAAGGGTCCGATATAGGATGTGAGGACCAGTTTATGCAGTTTCTTCATCTGTTCTTTCCCGTTTGTTTACCATGTTCAAACACAGGCTGTATTCTTATGCAAATATACAAAATAAATGGGTGGCCGCGGCTGTGAATGTTTGTCCGGATCGCTGTATATTTGTATATGATCTCTATGGATGCATATCATACCAAACGATTGCAGCAGCTGCTTTTGCTGACCGTCGCCCTGCTGACTTTTTCCTGCTCTGCCTACAGGGTATCTTTGCTTGAGGAAGACAGTATTTATTTTTTTGACAAGGTGGAGATCGGCGGGGTGTCGCAGTCAGTGATGATTCGCGGAACCGACAAAAGCAACCCTGTTATGGTGTACCTTCACGGGGGGCCCGGGTATCCGCTTTTCCCGCTTGACCCCTCAGCTCCCATGGGGTGGGACGAAGCTGATGGACTTCCCATGCAGCGGCTTGAAGAATCATTTACCATGGTTTACTGGGAACAAAGGGGGACAGGACGTTCATACAGCTGGCGATTGCCTGATGATTCCATGACGGTGGACCGCTTTGTGGAAGACATCCGGGAACTGACAGAATTTGTGGCGGAAAAGCTTGGACAAGAGAAGGTCTTTCTTTGGGGGCACTCCTGGGGAAGCAATGTGGGCGCATTGTTTGCTGCACGTTATCCGGAAGCCCTCCACGCCTATGTGTCAACAGGCCAAAGCGTCAATCCCTTCGAAAATGAAAGGCTCTGTTATGAGTTTGTTCTGGAGAATGCCCTGAAGGAGAATAACAGGCGGGCGCTCCGGCAACTTGAAAGGGTTGATACGGTGCCTGAAAATTACGGTGTCAGGGATGCACTATTGGTAAGGCGCTGGGTTTTTCATTATGGCGGGGTCGTCCATGAAGGAGCTGATGAACGGTCTTATGTGGACATTGGCGATATCCGGCGCACCCTGACAGCGCCTCAGTACAGCCTGATTGACAAAATAAACCTTGCCCTCCGACCTTATTATTCAATCAACCAGTTGTGGGAACCGCTGAAAGAACTGGACCTGACTGCAGATGCCCCACGCATTGAGGTACCTGTTTTTTTTCTTGTGGGAAGGCATGATGTCATTGTTTCCGCCAAACTGGCTGAAGAATATTTTCATATGCTGGATGCCCCTTCCGGAAAAACCCTGATCTGGTTTGAGGAGTCCGCCCACCGGCCGTATCATGAGGAGCCGGATAAATTCCTTGATGTGATGACGGGCAAAATCAGGCAACTGGCCGAACCATAATGGCCGGCCTGAGGCAATGGAAGCGGTTTTTATCTGAAGCAGTGCAGCTTCCGGCTATTCTTCCTTTTTATGGAATATGGTGGCTGATGCCTGCGCAGCGGGCATCAGCAGCATGTCGTTCACGTTTACATGGGCAGGAACTCCTGCCACATAGTGAACGGCATCGGCCACATCATCACCCGTAAGGGGCTGGTATCCATTATACACATTACGGGCTTTCTCTTCGTCTCCGTGGAAGCGAACCACGGAAAACTCGGTTTCAGCAGCACCCGTGCTTACCTGGCTCACTCTGATGCCAAACGGGAGCAGATCGATACGCATTCCTTTGGTCAGAGATGCTACGGCGTGTTTGGTGGC
>PWIY01000167.1 GCA_003560215.1 Bacteroidales bacterium
AACAGGAGTCACCACAAAGGACGGAAAAATCAATAAAGGACTCTGTTTGCGCGCAATGGGCGCCTCCTGCCGGTAAAAGGTTTCCGCTTAACGTTTTGACAATTTTTTGTATCATTGATCCGCCGGGGAACCGGGTACCGGATACATATCCTGTTTGCAGCACCTGTCTGATTTGTACAAGTAAAAGCTTAAAACTATGGGGTCATTTGAAATTCATGGCGGAAAACAGCTAAAAGGGGAGATCATCCCCCAGGGGGCTAAAAATGAGGCACTGCAGATTATCTGCGCCACACTGCTTACCAGCGAAGAGGTTGTCATTGAAAACATTCCCCGGATAAGGGATGTTCTGAAACTCATTGACTTATTGTCTGACTTTGGTGTAAGGGTAAAACAGTTGAGTGACCATAACTACTCATTCTGTGCTGCAGATGTGGACATGAATCTGCTCGACAGTGAAGCGTTCCGAAAGAAAGTGTCACAGCTTCGGGGGTCGGTGATGATCGTCGGCCCCATGCTGGCCAGGTTCAAGCGGGCCGCAATCCCCAAACCGGGGGGAGACAAGATCGGACGGCGTCGTCTTGACACCCATTTTCTCGGACTGCAGAAGCTTGGGGCCGAGTTCTCCTATGACCAGAAAAACCAGTTTTACCGTATCCACGGGGAACACCTCAGGGGGACCCATTTGTTGCTGGATGAAGCTTCGGTAACCGGAACGGCCAACATTGTCATGGCTGCATCCCTGGCAAAAGGCACCACAGTTGTTTACAATGCAGCCTGCGAGCCATACCTGCAGCAACTCTGCAAAATGCTTAACTGCATGGGTGCCAGAATTTCCGGGGTGGGATCCAATCTGTTAACCATTGAAGGAGTTGAGTCGCTTGGAGGCTGTACCCACCGCATGCTCCCGGATATGATTGAAATCGGGAGCTTCATTGCCATGGCAGCCATGACAAGATCCGAATTCACCATTAAAGGGGTGCAGCATGATCAACTCGGGATGATCCCCGATGTGTTCCGCAAACTCGGGGTTCAGCTGGAACGTCGCGGCGACGACCTGTTTATTCCCTCAATGGACAGCTACGAGGTAGATACGTATATTGACGGAAGCATCCTCACCATCAGCGATGCTCCCTGGCCGGGCTTCTCACCTGACCTGATCAGCGTGGTACTGGTTCTGGCCACACAGGCACGCGGAAGCGTTCTGGTTCACCAGAAAATGTTCGAAAGCCGTCTTTTCTTTGTGGATAAGCTGATCGATATGGGCGCACAGATCATCCTCTGTGATCCCCACCGCGCCACCGTTATCGGGCTGGACAGGCAGTATCCGCTGAAGCCCCTGGAAATGACCTCGCCGGATATCAGGGCCGGTGTTGCACTGCTGATTGCGGCATTGAGTGCTGAAGGGAAAAGCATTATTCACAACATTGAGCAGATCGACAGGGGTTATCAGTTCCTTGATACCCGCCTGAAACAGCTGGGGGCAGATATTCGCAGACTTTAGCCTGACAAAATGGCTTTTCAGGACTTTATGGCAAAGCTTTTGATAGGCTTTGTGGCAGTTCAACCATTTAAAAAATCAGTTTTCAGAGATGAAAAAAGAAAATATAAAAGGGAAAGAGCATAAAAAAGAGCAGGAAGACTCGAAAAAACAAGCAGATCAGCCGGCCGGGTCAGCCAATGGCGAACCCGGCAACATGACTGAAGAACAAAAAACAGAGGAAGAGCATACAGCTGCGGAAGATTCCGGAAAGGGTACGGAAGGTACTGATATCAATGCGGAGTCGGACAAAATTGCAGCATACGAAAAACAGCTAAGTGAGCAGCAGGATAAACTGACTGAAGCCAACGAAAAGTTCCTGCGTTTGTTTTCCGAGTTCGACAATTACCGCAAAAGGGTCAACAAGGAACGCATCGAATTTGCCAAAACGGCAGCTGAAGAAATAATCACTGCCCTTCTCCCCATACTGGACGACCTGGAAAGAGCCAGCCAGAATGCCGGTCAGCAAAAGGAAAATGATTCAGAACAGGAAGGGGTTGTGTTGATTTACAATAAATTCAAAACCATCCTGAGGCAAAAAGGAGTGGAGGAAATTCCCGCCCGGGGTGCTGAATTTGATACCGACTACCATGAGGCGATCACCCATGTGCCGGCTGAAAACAAAAAACAAAAGGGCAAAGTGGTCGAAGAAGTACAAAAAGGATATTTGCTGAACGGAAAAGTCATTCGTCACGCAAGGGTCGTGGTAGCGAACTAAGAATTCAATTATGTCAAAAAGAGACTATTACGAAATATTAGGCATCTCACGAGACGCCTCTCCGGAAGAAATCAAAAAGGCTTACCGGAAGATGGCACTGAAGTATCATCCGGACAAAAACCCCGATGATGAAACCGCCGAGGCAAAGTTTAAGGAAGCTGCTGAAGCATACGAAATACTGAGCAATCCAGAGAAGAGGTCTCGCTATGACCAGTTCGGCCATGCCGGAACCAGCAGTCAGTTTGGCGGCGGTGGCGGATTTGGCGGAGGTATGTCGATGGACGACATTTTCAGCCAGTTCGGTGATATATTCGGTGGCGCATTCGGAGGCGGTTTCAGCGGGTTCGGAAGCACAGGTGCCGGCGGACGTCAGGCAGGCAGACGCGCCAATAAAGGATCCAACCTGAGGTTGAAAGTTAAACTGACCCTGGAAGACATCCTGAAGGGAACCGAGAAAAAAATCAAGGTCAACAAATACGTGTCCTGTAAACCATGCAGCGGAACGGGAGCCAAAGACGGCAAGTCTTTCAGAACATGTTCAACATGTAACGGGGCCGGCCGGGTAACGCGTGTAACAAATACCATACTCGGTCAAATGCAGACCGCATCGGTCTGCCCTAGTTGCAGCGGCGAAGGTCAGAGTATTGATGAAAAATGCTCCTCCTGCTATGGCAATGGTATTATCAGGGATGAAGAAGTGATCAGCATCAACATTCCCGCCGGAGTTGAGGAAGGAATGCAATTATCGCTCAACGGCAAAGGAAATGCTGCCCCAAGGGGCGGAATTCCGGGTGATCTCATTGTGCTCGTTGAAGAAATACCTGACAGCAGGCTCGTCCGTGATGGCATGAACCTGTTGCATGACCACCACATCAGTTTTCCCCAGGCTGCCCTGGGCACAAGCATTGATGTACCTACACTTGAAGGAAAAGCCAGGATTAAAATTGAACCCGGCACCCAGCCAGGGAAAGTCTTGCGGCTGAAAGGCAAAGGTCTTCCTGCCGTCAACTCTTACGGTCGCGGAGACCTGCTTGTCAACATCAATATATGGACTCCCAGAAAATTAAGTGCGGAAGAGAAAGAGATCCTGAAGAAACTGGATGATTCTGATAATTTTACGCCGAAGCCGAAAAAGGGAGACAAAAGCTTTTTCGAACGGATGAAAGAAGCATTTAATTAATCCTACGCATGGGCACACTACTTGAGGCGGGCAATATAACCAAAACCTACAGGGATCACCGGGCACTGAACCAGGTGAGTGTGCATATTCCCGATCAGAGCATATTCGGATTACTCGGACCAAACGGAGCCGGGAAGACCACACTGATACGCATCATCAACCAGATCATTGGTGCGGACGAAGGTACCATCCTTTTTGACAATGAGCCGCTCAAGCCCGGGCACGTCTACCGGATAGGTTACCTGCCCGAAGAAAGGGGACTGTACAAAAAGATGGAAGTGGGCGAGCAGTCCATTTACCTGGCACGGTTAAAAGGCCTTAAAAGACAAGAGGCACGAAAACTCCTCACCGGCTGGTTTGAGAAGTTTGACCTGATGCCCTGGTGGGGAAAAAAGGTGGAAGAGCTCTCCAAAGGGATGCAGCAAAAGGTTCAGTTCATCATTACGGTGTTGCACAAACCCAGGTTGCTGATTTTTGACGAGCCCTTCAGCGGCTTTGACCCCATCAACGTCAACCTGCTGAAACAGGAAATTCTGAAGTTAAGGGAAGAAGGCTCCACCATTATTTTCTCCACGCACAACATGGGTTCGGTGGAAGAACTATGTGATCATATTGCACTGATTAATCAAGCTGAGGTTGTTCTGGAAGGAAATGTCAGGGAGGTTAGGAAAAGCCATTCCACACGTCTGTATGAAGCTGAGCTGGAAGACGTTCATACGCCTGTTGAACAGGTTCTGGATGGCCGGTTTGAACTGGCAGGAAGTGAGAAGCATCACGGAACCACAACCTGCCGCATCAGGATCTCGGAACAGGCGACCCCCAATGAACTTTTACAGTCTCTTTTCACATGCGGACAGCTCACCTCTTTCAAAGAGCTGACGCCAAGCATGAACGATATCTTCATCAAGCAGGTCACCGGAACCTATCCGGTTGAGAACAGGCAAATAACAAACTCATTTACACAGGCCGGTCAGCAGTAAAAACAGCCATCATGAGTAAAACAGCAACCATTATCCGGCGCGAGTTCCTCAGCAGGGTCAGAAAAAAGTCCTTTGTGGCCATGACCATTCTGGGGCCCGTGCTCATGGCAGCCATTGTTATCGTTCCGGTGCTGGTGGCCCAGCTTTCAGAAAGCGAGTATTCTGTTGCCATTGTGGATGACAGCGGGCTTTTCGCCCAGGATTTTCCTGACAGAGACAATGTATATTTTACCCCGCTCGACACCGGCATCGACAACGCGATCAATCTGATGCACGACGGGCGCTTTGATGCAGTACTTCATATCCCTGAGGTAGCTTTTCAGGCCCCTTCGAGCCTGCGGCTTTTTTCCGAAAAATCCGTCAACTTCAACGCCAAGCTATTGATTGAAAATATTCTGAAGCTTGAGTTTGAAAGCATGAAACTGAGTTCGGCAGGCATTGACGAGGAAGTGCTACGTTCCATTGAAACACCGGTAAACATCCAGGCCATACGCATATCAGACGACGGAGAACAAATGACTGACTACCCGGAAATCAGTATGGGGCTTGGTTTTGTAGGGGGTTTTCTGATCTACATTTTTATTTTCCTTTTCGGGTCTCAGGTACTCAGGGGCGTGCTGGAGGAGAAAACCAGCCGCATTGTGGAAATCATTGTTTCCTCGGTGAAACCTTTTCAGTTGATGATGGGAAAAATTATCGGGGTCGGGCTGGTTGGTCTGACACAGTTTCTGATATGGGTGTTTCTTACCCTGGCCATCGTGGGCGGGTTTCAGGCTGCCGCGCCCGAAATGTTCCGGTTTACACCGGATGAAGAAGTTTTTATTTCGGGAGGCCAGGTACTCAACCCGGAAGAACTGCAGGCTCAAAGAGAAACTGTTCAGCAGCATGATACCCTGGCAGGGGAACTGCTGGAGGGACTTGCCTCCATCAATATACCGGTGATGGTACTTTCATTCATCTTTTTCTTTCTGGGTGGTTATCTGCTGTATGGTGCATTGTTTGCAGCAATTGGATCCGCAGTGGATAATGAGGCCGATACCCAGCAGTTTATGCTTCCTGTTACCGTTCCCCTGTTACTTGCACTGATCATGACACAGATGGTCATTTCCAACCCGCAGGGCCCGGTGGCAATGTGGCTATCCATGATTCCCTTCACTTCGCCGGTGATCATGATGGCCCGCATACCATTCGGGGTTTCCTATACAGAACTGGCCCTGTCGGCCCTTCTGCTGATTGCAGGTTTTGTTGCCACCACCTGGATTGCTGCAAAAATATACCGGACGGGAATTCTGATGTACGGAAAAAAGGTTGATTACAAGGAGCTGTGGAAGTGGATAAAGCATTCATAATTTACCCGGCCCGGGTTTCCCTTTTCTTTCTGAATCAGAAGAATTTCATTTCTTTTATCTTTGATAAAAAAACTTTGCATGCCTAAAATATTGGTTGTAGACGACGAACGGAGTATCCGCAATACCCTGCAGGATATCCTTGCTTATGAGAAGTACGATGTGGTATTGGCTGAGGACGGGTTTGAAGCCATTGAAAAAATGGAGCAGGGCCCTTACGATGTAATATTGTGTGATGTGAAGATGCCCAAAATGGACGGCATCGAATTGCTGGACAAATTGAAGGAAAAGGATCCGGATGTAACCGTGGTAATGATATCAGGGCACGGAACCATCGACACCGCGGTAGAGGCCATCAAAAAAGGTGCTTACGATTTTATCTCCAAACCCCTTGACCTTAATCGCCTGCTGATCACCATCAGAAATGCCATGGACAAAACCCAGCTCGTTTCTGAAACAAAGGTATTGAAGCGGAAAGTCAGCAAAACCTATGACATGATCGGTGAATCTCCCGCCATACGCCAGATCAAGGAAATGATCGACCGGGTGGCCGAAACCGACGCCAGGGTATTTATCACAGGAGAGAACGGAACCGGCAAAGAACTGGTGGCCCGCTGGCTGCATGAACTGAGCAACCGGGCCAAAGGGCCTTTTATTGAAGTGAATTGTGCCGCCATTCCTTCCGAGTTGATCGAAAGTGAGCTTTTCGGCCACGAAAAAGGATCATTCACCTCAGCCATTAAACAAAAAAAGGGAAATTTTGAACTGGCACACGGGGGCACAATCTTTCTTGATGAGATCGGAGACATGAGTCTGTCTGCCCAGGCCAAGGTATTGCGCACACTGCAGGAAAACAAAATCACCCGGGTTGGAGGTGAGAAAGAGATCGCCGTAGACGTAAGGGTGGTGGCTGCCACCAATAAAAACATTCAGAAAGAGATTGAAAAAGGAAACTTCCGTGAGGACCTCTATCATCGTTTGAGCGTGATACTGATCCATGTACCCTCACTGAATGATAGAAAGGAAGACATTCCGCTGCTTGCTGAACACTTTCTCAATGAAGTATTGCAGGAGCAAAGTATGCCACCTAAAACATTCACGGAGGATGCGTTCAAGGCACTGAAGTCAATCCACTGGACCGGCAATATCCGCGAACTGCGCAACGTGGTTGAAAGGCTTGCCATTCTCTGTGACAAGGAGATTGCCGGCGAGGACGTCAGAAAGTATGCGCAACCACTGAATGCGGTGCGGGAATAATGCCTAACGGATCAGGGGTGTGAGCGCTTCTGTTTCACGGAAAAACAGGATGGCATCGTAACGCATGGGCACCACTGTATTCACATAGTTTTGCTGGTGATCGTTGCGGGGATCATAAACCACCCCGATGGCACGGTTGCCCATGGGTTCCATAAACCCATCATGCGTGCGGTCATCGTCATCCAGCAGCAGGTGAAATGCGTCCATCCCGGTTGACTCAAAAACAGCTTCAATGCTGCCCTGACGGGCCGGGGGCACCTCCATTTTTTGCATTGCTCCCTCCCATTGGGCTCCCGCTTTTACTTCTCCCTGATAGGTGCTGAACCCAATCAAAAAGACATTTTCCGGACCATGTTCAAGCCTTGCCATCTGACCGATATTTTCCTGCCTGAACTGCTGCATTTCCGTAAAACGGGCATCTCCGATATGGGTGTTGTGGGCCCACACAATGCCCCGGGCATCCTCCCCGTACAAATCCAGTAAATGGTTCACCGTTGTGTTCATATGACCCGCCCTGCTGTTCCAGGCGGAGGCATCCTGCCGTGTCACAGATTTCCGGTAAAATTTCTCTGCATTTTTCACCACCCTGGCATTCTGTTTGGCAAAATAATACTCGTCTCCGGCTACCTCCTTCAGGTCGCCGCGATGTTCTTCAAACAAGGCAAACACCGCCGCTGCAGGATCCGAGCATTCCTCGCCGATCCCCCTGGCGACTGACTGTGCGTACTCCCAGCTGTCGCGTCCGTACGGAGAAAAACAATCATAGTATTGCCTTGCCTGATCGTACAAACCGGTGTTATGGGTTTCAAAAAACGCAAGGACCTCGTCTTTTGACCGGAATTCATCGTAAACGTCCATACCGTAAAACCCCACCCGCTTGTCTTCAGGCAGTCCTTCATTGTAGGACCTCAGCCATTCCGCCAAAGCCACAATCTCTTCATTGCCCCACATCCACAAGGGCCACCTGTCGAGGTTCTCCAATACTGCAGCAGCACCGGAGGCAGCACCGGACATACCTTTGACATAGCGATTCAGCTCGTAAAGACTGGCCCAGTCACCCTCCACCGCAATGAAGTTAAATCCATGATCCTCGATCAGCCGCCTGCTGATGGTGTCGCGCCAGGCATAATATTCGCGGGTTCCATGACTTGCCTCTCCTGTCAGAACCAGTTTTCGCTCACCGGCAATTTCAATCATGCTTTCAAGGTCATTCCCTGTACTGAGCGGAAGGGCCCTGGACCTGATCCAGGATACTGCATCGTCATCAGCGTCATAGCCGGAAGATGCGGCAGGTAAAAAGTCATCAGAATCATGGCCGAAAGATGTGGCAGGGAAAAAAAGGATAAGAAAATAAAGGATTGTACGGGCTCTGAAAGATCTCATTTTTTCGTTGGTATTATGGAAAAACTTTTATAACAAATTTAATACATCTTTACGAATAGTTTGATAATTCGTATATTTGCGATGCTTATAAAACAAGAAATTCCAGCCTTCATACGGTATCTGCTAACAATTTAATGCCTTAATAAAATGCCCCTAAATATCCCAAAAAAAGGTTTTTTTGCGACAACCCTTCTTCTTTTTTGTATCATCATTTTTAATCCGGGACAAACGCAAGCCCGGCCCGGCAACTCAAACGATCGTATTTCCGTATTCCTGGACACCCACCGCTGGATGGACACCGACTTCATCAGGGAACAGATTCCTGTGGTTAATTATGTCCGGGATAAGGAAGTCGCTGACGTACATATCATCGTTACCCGGCATGGCGCAGGATCTGCAGGAACCAATTATGCCATTTCTTTTATTGGCCGCAGGGATTTTCTCGGGATGGATCACGAAATGACCTATTGGGCCCCATCCACGAATACCGCGGACGACACCAGACGTGGATATACCAACGCGATCAAGGTGGGTCTGGTAACATACATTGCAGGAACAAATCTTGCAGACCGCATTCTGGTGGAGTTTGACTACGATGAAGAAGCCCAGATTCTGGATGAAACAGCTGAGCCGGAAGTGGATCCATGGAACAGCTGGGTATTTGAGATTTACGGTGGAGCCAACTTCAGCAGTGAGGAAAAGCGCAGCAATGTGTCGAGCCGCTTCGGGTTTTATGCAGACAGGGTTACAGCTGACTGGAAAATCAGGTTCCGGCCCTATTTCAATTTTAGCAAACAAACCTTTGTAACCGACGACGGAGACATTGAGAGAAGCTCTCACCGGCACGGATACCAGAGCTATGTGGTAAAAAGCATTACCGACCACTGGTCGGTCGGATTGTTCTCCAGCGGCCGTAGCAGCACATTTCACAATGAAAGTTTTACAAGCGAACTGGTACCGGCCATCGAATACAGCTACTACCCCTACCATGAGGCCACACGCCGTTCCATTACATTTGCTTACAGAATGGGTTACGCCTATTTCGACTACATCGACACCACCATTTTTCAGAAAGATGAAGAGTTTCTCTGGAGTCATTCAGTGGAGGCTTCAGCCCGCTTCCAGCAACCCTGGGGGACTTTCCGTGCAGGCATCAGCGGCTCTCACTTCTTTCATGACTTCTCGGCCAACCGTGCAGAAATATATAGCAGGATTAGTCTCCGCGTTTTTCAGGGGTTCTCTCTGAGCCTCAATGCAAACTACGAGATCATCAACGACCTGATATCCATTCCTGCAGGCGACCTCGCACTTGAAGACATTCTGCTGGCCCAGTCTCAACAGGCCACAACCTATAGTTTATCCGGTTCCATTGGCATCACCTATACCTTTGGGTCTGACTTCAGCGCCGCCTACAACCCAAGATTGTAGGCCCCGAAGAATACTGCCCGGCACTTCCCGGCACTTCAAAAAACTGCCCGCACCTCATTAAACTATCCGGTACCCCATAAAAAAAAGGCTGCCCCGGTTGAGGCAGCCTTTTTTTTTATGATGAACAATACAGATCTACTTGCTGTAATCCATTTCAGCATGACGCTTATACTGGTTATATCTCCATTGCGCATCTTCCTGTGCCGCTTTGAACAAGCTGTCGGCATCTTTCGGGAACGCTTTCTTCAGTGATGAGAAGCGAACCTCAGAGTTCAGAAACTCGCCGAACTTATCCCAGTCAGGCTCTTTGCTGTCGAGCAGGAAGGGATTCTTGCCTTCGGCCTCAAGCAGCGGGTTGTAACGGAAGAGATGCCAGTAACCGGCTTCCACAGCATCTTTTGTCTGCTGCTGGGTTTTACCCATTCCACCGCGCAAACCGTGGTTGATACATGGTGAGTAGGCAATTACCACACTTGGTCCCGGATAAGCCTCTGCCTCACGCACGGCTTTCAGGAACTGGCTCTGACTTGCACCCATGGCAACCTGCGCAACATACACATATCCATAGGTCATGGCCATCAGGCCCAGATCCTTCTTGCGGATGCGCTTACCTGCAGCAGCAAACTTGGCAATGGCACCGATGGGTGTTGATTTGGAAGCCTGACCACCGGTGTTGGAGTAAACTTCGGTATCCATCACCAGCAGGTTCACGTCCTCACCGGAAGCGATCACATGATCAAGACCACCGTAGCCAATGTCGTAAGCCCAGCCGTCGCCACCAAACATCCATACCGACTTTTTCACCAGGTATTGTTTCAGATCCAGGATCTCTTTGGCAATGGGGTTGTCCTCTTTCTGCAGTGCTTCAACCACTTTGGCAGAAAGTTCTTTGGTCTTATCCCCGTCTTCCTTGCCATCGATCCACGCTTTGAATGCCTCACGGGTCTCATCTTTAAGCTCTCCTTCCATGGACGACTGCATCATCCTTGCGATACGCTCCCTGAGTTTATTGACTCCGGTGGCCATACCAAAACCATATTCGGCGTTGTCTTCAAACAGTGAGTTTGCCCAGGCAGGCCCATGACCGTCGCTGTTAACGGTATAAGGAGTTGCCGGAGCAGATCCTCCATAAATTGAAGAACAACCGGTGGCGTTGGCAATCATCATCCGGTCACCATACAACTGGGTAATCAGTTTCACATAGGGTGTTTCACCACAACCGGCACATGCTCCACTGAATTCAAACAGAGGCTGCGCAAACTGGCTGTTTTTGACAGATTGTTTTTTGTCAAGCAGGGTGTCTTTGTAAGTCACATTGCTGTGCATCCAGTCCCAGTTTTTGTCTTCGTGCATCTGCTCGCCCAGCAGTTTCATTTCCAATGCCTTGGTTTTGGACGGGCAAACATCCACACAGTTTCCGCAACCGGTACAATCAAGCGGGCTTACCTGCATGCGATACTTTAGACCTGCAAGCGCTTTGCCTTTGGCATCAATCACCTCAAGCCCTTCCGGCGCCTGCTCCATCTCCTTCTCATCCAGCAGGAACGGACGGATCACAGAGTGCGGGCAAACATAGGCACACTGGTTACACTGAATACAATTCTCCTTGATCCATTCAGGCACATGCACGGCAATACCACGCTTTTCATAGGCAGTGGTTCCCTGAGGGAATGTTCCGTCTTCACGTCCGCGGAATGCACTTACCGGCAGGGTGTCACCCTTCTGGCTGTTAATGGGGTATACAATATCGCGGATAAATTCAGGTACATCTTCCCGTACACTCAGCTTCACTTTTTCATCAGCTTTCTTCCAGTCAGCCGGAATGTCAACTTTAACCAGGTTGGTTCCGCCTTCATCAACGGCGGCATTGTTCATGCGGACAATTTCTTCACCCTTTCTGCCGTAAGTCTTCTGGATGGCATCCTTCATTTCCTTCACGGCTTTCTCGTAAGGGATCACCTCAGTTACCCTGAAAAAGGCGCTTTGCATGATGGTGTTGGTGCGGCCACCCAGACCGATCCTTTCGGCAATCTCAGTTGCATTAATGATATAAAACTCAATATCATTGTCTGCAATATAGCGCTTCATATGGTCAGGCATCCGCTTTTTGGTTTCCTCTTCATCCCAGATTGAGTTCAGAAGGAAGATCCCGCCTTTTTTCAGGCCTTTGAGCATGTCATATTTTTCCAGGTAGGCCGGAACGTGACAGGCTACAAAGTCAGCGGCGTTGATCAGATAGGGTGAGCGGATGGGGCTGTCTCCGAAGCGAAGGTGGGAAACAGTGATCCCTCCTGATTTCTTACTGTCGTAAGAGAAATAGCCCTGTGCAAATTTGTCGGTGGTGTCTCCGATAATCTTGATGGAGTTCTTATTGGCACCCACCGTACCGTCTGCCCCAATTCCGTAGAATTTGGCTGCATAGTTACCTTCGGGGGAAACATCCACGTTTTCACCGATCGGCAGGGAAGTAAAGGTTACATCGTCAACAATCCCCACTGTGAACCGGTTTTTCGGCTCAGCCTGCTTCAGGTTGTCGTACACTGAAATGATATGTCCGGGCACAGTATCCTTGGAGCTCAGACCGTAACGACCGCCAACAATGACGGGGGCATTTTCTTTTCCGTAGAACAGTTCGCATATATCCAGATACAGTGTTTCTCCATTGGCACCGGGCTCTTTTGTACGGTCAAGCACGGCGATGCGCTTAACGGTATCGGGCAATACACGGAAGAAATACTTGGCGGAGAACGGACGATAAAGATGCACACTGATCAGACCTACCTTTTCTCCCTGCGACATCTTGTAATCGATGGTCTCCTTGATGGTTTCCGTAATGGAACCCATGGCTACGATAATATTTTCTGCGTCGGGTGCACCGTAATAGGTGAAGGGATGGTATTCACGACCACAAATCTTTGAGATTTCCTGCATGTACTCTTCCACCAGGTCAGGAAGCTCCTGGTAAAACGGGTTGGATGCCTCCCTTGCCTGGAAGTAAATATCAGGGTTCTGGGCTGTACCGCGGGTAACAGGGTTCTCCGGATTCAGGGCGCGGTTGCGAAAATCCTGAACGGCCTTCATGTCAACCATTTTGGCCAGTTGCTCCTGGTCTGAAACTTCCACTTTCTGCACTTCGTGTGAGGTGCGGAAGCCATCGAAGAAATGGAGGAACGGCACCCTTGATTTGATCGCAGCAAGGTGGGCGATGGGTGCAATGTCCATGATCTGCTGTACGCTGCCGGTAGCCAGCATGGCAAAACCGGTATGACGCGTACTCATCACGTCTGAGTGATCACC
>PWIY01000218.1 GCA_003560215.1 Bacteroidales bacterium
AATGGACGAATAGCATCATGCGGTTATGCCCCGACAGTAATGTAATTTTCAGGCCGGAGCACATTGGCGGATTCA
Source organism: Bacteroidales bacterium (assembly GCA_003560215.1). Lineage (GTDB taxonomy): Bacteria > Bacteroidota > Bacteroidia > Bacteroidales > UBA7960 > PUPG01. The sequence continues at coordinate 76 of PWIY01000218.1, forward strand.
ATGTGCAAAATTCAGGATGCCCGGGAATACTGAATGCCGAGGCAAGGATGGTGCACTCCAGCCCACTGTAAGGCAGTTCATCTATTCCCATCCAATCGTCTCACGCACTTTGACCGCCAGGTCTTTCATTGAAAATGGCTTCTGGATGAATTGCACACCCTCATCCAACACCCCGTGATGGGCGATAACGTTGGCAGTATAGCCGGACATGTAAAGGGTTTTAATACCGGGATTGGTTTTGGTCAGTTGGGCGGACAAGTCTCGACCATTCATTTCCGGCATGACCACGTCGGTAATCAGAAGGTGTATGGTTCCTTCATATTCTCCGGCAATTTTCATTGCTTCACTCGGATTTTCAGCGGTCAATACCGTGTAACCGAGTCGTCTGATCATCTCCCTGCCCATTTTCAAAATAGCCGGCTCATCTTCGACCAGAAGGATGGTTTCAGAACCCATCGGGACTTTCCCGCGGGATTTTTCAGCGGAATGCGAAATGGTGCTTTCCTTTTCAGAGGAAGGAAAATACAGCCTGAATGTCGTTCCCTGTCCGGGCTCGCTGTATACGTTTACAAAGCCTTTGTTCTGTTTGAGAATGCCGTAAATCGTGGGCAGCCCCAAGCCGGTTCCTTTGCCGACCTCCTTGGTCGTGTAATACGGCTCAAACAGATGGTCCATGGCACCTTTTTCTATACCGCACCCGTCATCGCTGACCGACAGCGTGACGTATCGCCCGGGAATTGCCTCGGGGTTTGTCCTGGAATAATTATCATCAACTATTGTGTTTTTTGTTTCTATGGTCAGTTTACCCACGTCGGGTATGGCATCACGGGAATTTACGGCAAGATTGGCCATGATCTGGTCGACCTGGGAAGGGTCTATTTTTACTGGCCACAGGTTGGCGCCGGGATGCCATGCGAGATCAATGTTTTCCCCGATAAGCCGCCGAAGCATCTTGAGCATGCTGGAAATGCTGTCGTTCAGATCCAGTTCCACAGGGCTGACGGTCTGTTTCCGGGCAAAGGCAAGCAACTGCCGGACGATACCGGCGGATTGATTTCCTGCCTTGTAAATTTCGTGGACCATTTCTCTTAAGGGGTCTGACGGGTCCATCATGTCGATGGTCATTTCGGCGTAGCCGTTAATGATGGCGAGCTTGTTGTTGAAATCGTGCGCTACCCCGCCTGCCAGGCGACCTACGGACTCCATCTTCTGGGCTTGGGCCAACTGGGCCTGGAGCCTTTCTTGCTCTATTTCTGCCTTCTTACGATCGGTGATATCACGGACAATGCCTCGGAAGCCGGTGGGAACATCTGCTGAATCCCTCACAACAGAAGCATAAAATTCAAGAGTTCTCCTTTCCCCGTCCTTTCTGATTATATCCCATTCGCTGTTTTGGATCGGGACACCCGATTTGTACATCTCGTTGTAGAGGCGATATACCTTTTTCGCGATCGCTTCATCGGCGGCATAGTGTTTGAAATTTGTGCCCAGCATTTCACTCCTGCCGTAGCCGAAAATTTGTAAAAAGGCCTCGTTAAAAAAAGTGAAGTTGCCTGAAAGATCCACCTCCTGGTAGCCCTCTGACATTTCATTGAGAATTGTACGGTATCGTTCCTCACTCTTTCGCCGTTCCTCCTCCGCCCACTTGCGTTCAGTGATATCCTTGCCATCGCCAAAGACTACAGGCTGGCCGCTCCACATTCCTGGGGTGATGGTCAAGATAAGTGTCTTCACCTTGCCTTTGATTAAATATTCAGTCTCCAGAACCCCACCTGTCTCCCATGCTGGGAGATGTTCTTCCAACACCTGGTCCTTGCCAGGCGGGTTAAAATCGATGACATTTTTGCCCAGCAACTCTTCGCGTGAACACTCAAAAAAATTCAGGGCAGACTCGTTGGCATTGATATAATTGCCTTTGTCGTCAATAACCATGATGGGGTTAGCCGTTCTTTCAAACAAAGTACGGTAGCGCTCTTCGCTTTCCCGCAGCTCATCCTCCGCGAACTTGTGCTCACTGATGTCTTGCGTCACTCCGAACCATCGGGTATCGCCATTATCAAAAGACACGGGGGTTGATTCTATTCGTAGCCAGCGCACCTCCGAGCCGGCGATAAACCGCCCTTCCCAAAGAAATGGTTTTTTGTCGAGAAAGGCTTTTCGGTTGCATGCCAGAAATGCCTCACGATCATCGGGATGGACAAGATCGTTCACCACCCTGCTATCGGTCAGCACGTCTTCACGACGAGCTTGGTGTATCTCGCACCACCTGTCGCTGACGTACTCAAACTCAACACGACCATTTGCCAAAAGCCATACAATATAGACACCTACAGGGACCCGGTTGCTAAGCTCTTCGTAGCGGCTCAGGCTTTCGGCCAGCGCAGTTTCCGCCTGCTTACGGTCAGTAATGTCCCTGCATATCCCGTCCACCCTTACCGGATTATTGTTTTTATCAAAAACCAGCCTGCTTTTGTCCGAAACCCAAGCAATGCTTCCATCCGGGCGGAGGATACGGCATTCTCTTTCTGCAGCTCCTGTTTCCCGGAGCTGCTCAAATGCCTGCCGCGTAAGGTGCTGGTCTTCCGGGTGCACAACTTCCTGCCACAGTGCGGGGTTCTTATTGAAATCCTGCAAGGGCCGGCCGTAAATTTCTTCAGTGGCAGGGTTAAGGTACACGATCTCAAGATCCGGCCAGGTCAGTGACCATGCTCCGTCGCTTATCCCTGTCAATATACCGTTTGTACGTTCCAATCCACTACGCAACTGCTCGATTTGCAACCTGGCCTCAATCTGTTTCACCTGCAATTCATGAAACTGTTGTTGAATTTCTTGGAGCGTCATGGATGAAAAATCGGTTTGATGAATGGATCGAGCTTTTTGCTCTGCTTGTTCGCGGAGTTGTTCAGGTCCAGGGATTGAAGTCGTGCTATGTTGAGAGCGAGGGATGTTTTTCTTCTCTTCTGTCATAAAAAGCTCCGGAAATGGTTGACCAATAACTCCAGCGGGGATATGCACATGAAAGGGGTTCGATAAGTATCATTATATACCCTTGGAACAAGTAGCATGCTTGAACAGCTTGGATTAAAACAAATTTTACATGGCGTTGATTCTTTAATATTACCTGAACCCATTCCGGGTCGCAATGGTAATTTATAACATTTTTGTCGAAGTGTTTCAGTGCACCATGCGGCTATGCCTCGACAGTAATGCAAATTTCTGCCCGGAGCACATTGGCGCATTTACAATTGCCAGGAGGCCTGGGAATGCGCTATTTTCTGGCAATTTGCACTCCCGCAGCTTTTCAGGCA
>PWIY01000154.1 GCA_003560215.1 Bacteroidales bacterium
CCGGAGGCATTGCTTTTCCTTGCGGATGCCATGATGATAAATGAGAAGTATGAGGAGGCCATGGAACGCTACCGTGAATTCACAGACCTGGAGCCGGATGACTGGCGAGGTCCACGGGGAATGGCTTCTGCTGAACTGGCGGTGGAGCTTCAGGATAAACCGACCCAGTATGAAGTGAATGACATCAGGGTACTAAATTCACGTCAGGATGATTATACCCCTGCTTTTGGTGACCACAGGGGAAGTACCCTCATTTTTGCTTCTTCCAGAGATAATGCACTTGGTGACCATGAAGACCCCTGGACGGGCAACCAGCCTACCTCGTTTTTTATCTCACAGCAAGACAGGGCCGGAGACTGGAACCGGCCTGTACTTCTTGACGAAGGCCCGATCAACACCGAGTTCAATGAGGGAGCGCCTTCCGTGAACCTGGATGCCACAGAAATGTTTTTTACGAGATGTACCCGAAGCGAGGGGGCAGATGTGGGTTGCCGAATCTACCGGGCCAGCAGGGAAGGTGCCGGCTGGGGCTCTCCCCGGGAGGTTCGCCTGACCAATGACAGTATGGTCACCGTGGGGCACCCGGCCATCAGCCCGGATGGTCTTGAGCTGTATTTTTCTGCTGATCTTCCAGGAAGTATTGGCGACAGGGATATTTGGGTTGCCAGTCGCAACAGCCAGGGTGATGATTTTGGTTCGCCAAGAAACCTAGGCGAACCGGTAAATACACAGGGAAATGAAATGTTTCCTTATGTAAGAGACGACGGAACACTTTTTTTTGCCTCGGATGGCCATCCGGGAATGGGCGGACTCGATATTTTTAAAACGACCCATACCCCTGAGGGATGGTCTGAGCCGGAAAATTTGGGCAAACCTGTCAATAGCTCTGCCGATGATTTTGGCATTATTTTCAAACCAGGTGAAGAAGAGGGGTTTTTCTCTTCAAACCGGGGCCGCACCGGCATTTATAATATTTATTACTTCATTATTCCTCCTCTGGAGCTCCATATTTCCGGGGTCGTTATAGATGACAGCACCCGAACCAATATTCCCGGTGCGGAAGTCCAGCTTATCGGGTCAGATGGGTCATTGCGCAGCGTGCAATCAAACAATGAAGGCAGATACACTTTCGGCCCTTCCATGGTAAAAGAGGATACCCGATATGAAATTTTGGTGAATAAAACCGGGTATTTTGCCGGAAGGGGTGAGCAATCTACACTTGATGTGGAGGAGAGTCGTGAATTTATTGTCGATATTGGTCTTGCCCCCATTCCGGAGACAGCCATTGAACTGCCGGAGATCCTTTATGAGTTCGACAGCTGGGAATTGCAGGAACAGTTTAAGGATTCATTGAACGGACTTGTGCGCACCATGAATGACAATCCGAATTTTGTGATTGAGCTTGCTTCTCATACCGATAGCCGGGGAAGCCATGCTTATAACGATACCCTTTCTTACAGACGGGCTCAGGCTGTTGTGGACTACCTGGTTGATCAGGGGATTGATCCTGAAAGGCTGGAGGCAGCCGGTTACGGGATGCGGGAACCCAGGGTGCTTGAACGTGATGTGGAGCAGGAAGGATTCCTGTTCGAGGCAGGTACAAAGCTCACTGCGGAATTTATTGAAGGACTTCCTTCAGAAGAAGTTCAGGATGCGGCCCATCAGATGAACAGGCGTACTGAATTCAGGGTTCTCCGCGAAGACTACGAACCACCGGAGGAAGAAGATCCGGACCAGGAGGATCCGGAAGAGAATCGGGAAAATGATGGACGACCGGAAGACAGATAGTACTGGCTGCGGTCTGCCGGTAAATAAAATTGGTTTTCAGATGAGGTATAACAAACGAGGAGTGTCTTCGTCGAAGGAAGATGTGCACAGGGCCATTCAGAATCTTGATAAAGGACTTTTTCCCAATGCTTTTTGCAAAGTGGTTCCCGATTTTCTGGGGGGCGATCCGGAATGGTGTAATGTGATGCATGCTGACGGAGCGGGAACCAAGAGTTCGCTGGCCTATATGTACTGGAAAGAAACCGGTGATCTGTCGGTGTGGAAGGGCATTGCACAGGATGCTGTTGTCATGAACCTGGATGACATGCTTTGTGCAGGTATTACCGGTAACATGCTGGTATCGTCCACGATCGGTAGAAATAAAAAGCGGATCCCCGGAGAGGTTATTTCAGCGATCATCCGAGGCACCGCTGCCTTTCTGGATCAAATGAATGAACTGGGTGTGGAAATGATTCTTACAGGAGGGGAAACGGCTGATGTGGGTGATCTTGTTCAAACTGTAATTGTTGACTCCACGGTTACAGCAAGGGTTCCCCGCAATGAAATCATTTCCAATGAAAAAATTGCACCTGGAGACGTGATCGTTGGTCTGGCCTCCGACGGGCAGACGTCCTATGAAGATGAATACAACAGCGGGATGGGAAGCAACGGGCTGACTTCCGCACGTCATGATGTTTTTCACCATGTATATGCAGAAAAGTTCCCGGAAAGTTTTGATAACAGCCTTGACGACGACGTGGTGTATACCGGTAAAGCCCTGCTTACCGACCCCATGGAAGGAGCTCCCCTTGATACCGGCCGAATGGTTTTAAGCCCCACCAGAACTTATGCCCCGGTGGTTAAGCGGATTTTTGAGCAGATGAAGCATCACATTCACGGAATGATCCATTGCAGCGGAGGAGGCCAGACAAAAGTTCTACACTTTCTTGATAGCCAGCATGTGGTAAAAGACCGTCTGTTTGAACCCCCGCCATTGTTCCGCTATATCGGTAAAGCCTCAGGTACTCCCCCAAGAGAGATGTATCAGGTGTTCAATATGGGTCATCGTCTTGAATTCTACGTGAAGAAGGATGTCGCCGATGACATCATCTCCATTTGTGAAGCTTTTCAGCTGAAAGCAAAAATAGTGGGAGAGGTAAAGGAAGCTAAATCAAAGCGGCTCACCATCAGGGATGCAGAGGGCGAATATGTATATGCATGATTTTAATTGGCCTGAATTTTTGTACCTTTGCTGGCTTAAATAAATAGTACCCTGTATGTTATTGGAGAAACTTGAAGCAATCAAGGAGCGACACAACGAAGTTGCGCAATTGATCACAGACCCTGAGATCATTGCCGACATGAAACGTTATATTAAACTCAACAAGGAATACAAAGACCTTGAGCCCATTGTTGAGGCGTACAAAGAGTACAAAAACATCATTGACAATATTGCATCGGCCCGGGAACTTTTGGCCAGTGAGAAAGATCAGGAATTCCGGGAAATGGCCCGCAGTGAACTTGAAACCCTGGAAGAACGAAAGGATAACCTGGAAGAGGAAATCCGCGTATTGCTGGTTTCAAAAGATCCACAGGATGACAAA
>PWIY01000003.1 GCA_003560215.1 Bacteroidales bacterium
CAGGTAATTGTAATGCTCTTCCTTGGAGGCGCGGGTTTTCTGGAACTCACGGATTACTTCGTTGAATGACTTGTTGAGTTCATCAAAGCTTTTCCCCAGGCCCTGGTCCGAAAAGGAAGAGCTGAAATCGCTGTGGCGGATGGCATCCAGAAATACGGTCAGTTTCCTGTTGGTCCTTTCCACGTATGATACCAGGCCACCGATCTGTAAAACGATCAACAGGGACACAATGACTGAGGTGATGACGAACTCCTGCATGTTCAGGAAGTACAGCAACACCGCCACAGAAATCATGATCAGCACAATGCGGCCGACCACATTCAGACGGAAGTTTTTAAAGCTCATATTTTTCGATTCGCCTGTACAAAGAGGCCCTGGTTATGCCGAGTTCCTTGGCTGCCTTGCTGATGTTCCCCCCATGCTTGTCCACGACCTTCCTGATCAGCATTTTTTCGGTTTCTTCAAGATTGGTGGCATCTGCAGGCAGCGCAGATCCCTTCTTTTCCTGCTGCGACTGGGTTGAAAGGAAAAAATCGTTGGGTTGCAGGGTGTTGGAATCGCTCATGATCACTGCCCTTTCCACCGCGTGCTGCAGTTCCCGGATGTTGCCGGGCCAGTCGTGTTTTTCCAGCCGCTTCAGGGTGTTGGTATGCAGTTTTTTCTTCGGGATCTTGTATTTTTTACAATACACTTCCAGGAAATGATTGACCAGTAACGGAATGTCTTCCTGACGTTCACGAAGCGGAGGCAGGGTGATCTCGACGGTGTTGATGCGGTAGAGCAGGTCCTGCCTGAACTTGCCTTCTTCTACCATTTGGTAAAGGGGCATGTTGGTGGCGCAGATCAGGCGTACATCCACCGGGATCTCCTTAACGGATCCGAGCCGTACCACTTTCCGGTTCTGGATGACGCTGAGCAGCTTCGACTGCAGGGCAGGGGTAAGGTTGCCGATCTCATCCAGAAATATACTTCCCTTGTTGGCTGTTTCAAACCGGCCGGCCCTGTCTTCCCTGGCGTCGGTAAACGCACCTTTCTTGTAACCGAACAACTCACTTTCGAACAAGGTCTCACTGATCGCTCCCAGGTCAACACTGACGAACACCTGGTCTTTCCTGGCTGAGGCACGGTGAAGGGCCCGGGCGATCACTTCTTTCCCGGTACCATTTTCACCAAGTATCAGTACATTGGCATCCGTTTTGGCCACCTTCTGAACAGTAGAAAGTACCGTCAGCATGGCATCAGATTCACCGATGATGTGGCTGTATGGCTGGTCGCCCTGCTCCATCAGGAACTTCTGCTTGGTGCGCAGATCCTGTAATTCTTTGCGTGATCGCTGGGTTTCCAGGGTGGTGGTGATGGTGGCCAGCAGTTTCTTGTTATCCCATGGTTTGAGCAAAAAATTGGTAGCTCCCTCTTTTACCCCCTGAACAGCCAGTTCGATGTCTCCGTATGCTGTGATCAGGATCACTGCAATGGCCGGGTCGATCTCCAGGATCTTGTTCAGCCAGTAAAAGCCTTCCTTCCCGCTGGTGGCATCCCTGGAAAAATTCATGTCGAGCAGCATCATGTCGTAGCTGTTGTTTTTCAGCAGCATCGGAATGTTCTCGGGATTGGGGTCGGTGTGTACTACCTGAATGTGTTGTTTGAGGAACATTTTGGCGGCTAGCAGTACATCTTCGTCATCATCAACGATCAGCAATTTGGCGTCCAGTTTACTCATGTATCTTGGTGTTTCGGTGGTTTTTATCCGGCAGTTATCTGCAATTTTATCTGGTAGTTATTTGCACAAAGATAAAATTTAATGGCATAAGTCAGCATGTCTCCCCATTTAAAAAAATATTCCTATTTTTAGCGGATATATTTTACTCATTTGCATTCATTCATTTACCAAAAAACCTATAACAACGATGAAGAACAATAATTATTCGGCGCGGCTCATGCCTCGCAGAAAGTTTCTGGAGCTGGGTTTGAAGGGGGGAGTAGCCATAGCTGTTACGCCGCCGCTGTTGTCGCATATGATGTCGTGCAGTGGTCCGTCAGGCCCGGTGGGTCCGGGGTTGGATATGGACAAGGCAACCCTTGACAAGGTGATTGCCCGCGCATTGCGTCATGGAGGTGATTTTGCCGATGTGTACCTGGAAGACCGGAACTCCCGTCAGATCATCATGGAGGAATCACGCCTTGAAAGTGGCCTTTATGGGATCAGCCAGGGGGCAGGCGTCCGTGTGATTGCGGGAGATAAAACCGGATACGCTTACACTGAGGAAATTACAGAGGAAAATCTGATGCGGGCTGCTGATATTGCGTCCTATGTGGCACGTAGTGGAAGCCGGTCAATCACCCCGGTTGACATTGCACAGGCATCCCGTGAAACCTTTAATACTGTGAAAGTACCGCTGGAAGAGATCGTGGACAGTCAACGCATTGAGATCATGGAACGCGCCAATCAGGCTGCCCTTGATTATGACTCACGCATCCGGATGGCCAAGATCGATTACAGCGATCAGGTGCGCAGCCGGGTCATTGCCACCAGTGAAGGTGTGTATCTGCGTGATTCCCAGCCGTTGTTGTTCTTTATCGTTGAAACCATGGGAGATGACGGAACCAACCGGCATATGTCGCGTGAACGCATCAGCGAACACAGTGGCTTTGAGTTGTTTGACAAAAGTTCACCCGAGGAGGTGGCCCGCCGGGCTGCCCGTGAATCTATCGCCATGCTGAAAGCCGAGGATGCACCGGCCGGCATGATGGATGTGGTGATGGAGAACGGCTGGGGTGGTGTTCTGATCCATGAGGCTGTTGGGCACCCGCTGGAGGCAGACAACATTGCCAGAGGCATCGGAGCTTTCACCGGGAAGGTGGGAGAAAAGGTAGCCACCGATCAGTTTACCATGGTGGATGACGGCAGTATCCCGAATTACCGCGGCACCATCGATTTTGACGATGAAGGAACACAGGCCCGCCGCAATGTGCTCATCGAAGACGGTGTTTTAAAAGGGTACATGACGGATATACTTAGTTCCAAACAGCTTGACCTGGATCGCACTGGGAACGGGCGTCGTGAGTCTTTCCGCCATTTTCCCATCCCCAGGATGACCAATACCTTTATTGAACCCCGTGACTCCAGGCCTGAGGACATCCTTGCGGATACCAGGTCAGGTTTGTATGTGCAGAGTTTGAGTGGCGGAAGTGTAAATTCTGTTACCGGGGTGTTCAATTTTACCTGCCGGGAGGCCTACCTGATTGAGAACGGCCGGATGACCACACCCGTTAAAGGGGCTACGCTGATCGGATCATGTCTGGGCGTGATTTCCAGCATTGATGCTGTGGGCAATGACCTTGGTTTTGGTCCGGGAATATGCGG
>PWIY01000008.1 GCA_003560215.1 Bacteroidales bacterium
CACCGCTGGCCAATGCAGGCATGTCTTCCCGGCGAAAGCCGCGAACACAGGCAATTGCAGAAAATTTTTGTAACATTTCCTTCACATCAGCGAAAAAATTCTCATCTTTGCAGCCGTATTGATACCCCGGAACTTTTGATAACAAAAGACCAACCATATGGATTTTGGTTTTTTTGATTTTCTCACCCTGTTCGGCTCCCTCTGTTTATTCCTGTTCGGAATGAAAACCATGAGCGAAGGGATTCAGCGATTCGCGGGTGATCGCATGCGGTCCATACTGAAGGCAATGACCTCCAACCGCTTCATCGGTGTGTTTACCGGCTTTTTACTGACCACACTTGTACAATCTTCTTCGGCATCCACTGTTATGGTTGTCAGTTTTGTGAATGCGGGACTGATGAACCTGACGCAGTCTGTCGGGGTGATCATGGGTGCCAACATCGGTACCACAACCACCGCCTGGCTGATCTCCTTGCTGGGGCTTAAATTGAAGATTTCCATTCTGTCATTGCCGCTGATCGGGATCAGTTTTCCTTTGCTGCTCAGTTCGCGTGAACGCTTCAATTCAATGGGGCAGATTTTTCTTGGTTTTGCACTGTTGTTTCTGGGGCTCGATTTTCTCCAGGAATCCGTTCCGGATCTGCATACCAACCCCCAGATGTTTCAGTTTATCCAGAACCTGACCGATTACGGGGTTTACAGTACCTTCCTGTTTCTGGGCCTCGGAACATTGCTGACCATTGCCCTTCAGTCTTCCAGTGCCACCATGGCCCTGACCCTGGTAATGACAAGCTTTGGATGGATTGGTTATGAACATGGAGCGGCCATTGTGCTTGGAGAGAATATCGGTACCACCATTACGGCCAATCTTGCTGCACTGGTAGGAAATGTTTATGCCAAACGCACAGCCCTTGCCCACACAGTTTTCAATATTATCGGAATCATCTGGATGTTGCTGATTTTCCGTTTTGTCCTCAACCACATTGATTATTTCATGGTGCATTTCGGCCTGGGCTCACCCCTTGAAAACCCCACCATGATTCCTGTAGGGCTCTCCATCTTTCATACGGTTTTCAATATTACAAACTCTCTGCTGCTGATCGGCTTCATTAAATACCTGGTTCGTTTTGTGGAATATGTGTTGCCTTCCAGGGGTAAAAAGTTCGAGCGTCCGCATCTGGAGTATTTCAGCAGCGGGTTCCTGCACATGGCTGAACTGTCTGTTTTCCAGGCAAAGAAAGAGGTGCGCAGGTACTGTGAGCTGGCTCAGAGGATGTTTAACTTCATCCCCGCCCTGATCATTGAAACCGATAAGAAAGAATACAAAAACTTACTTGAAAAGGTAAGCAAGTACGAGGAAATTACCGACAGGGTTGAGGTAGAGATCACCTCGTTTTTGATCAAGATCAGCCGCAAGCAACTCAGTATGCAGGCCTCTGAAGAACTCAGGAGGATGAGGCTTGTGAGCAGCGAGATCGAAAAAATCGGGGATGTGTGCTTTAAGATGTCTTCCATCCTTGCAGATAAGAAAAGGGACAAGATCTACTTCACCCCAGCCCAGCGAAGCGATCTGTTTGAGATGTTCAAGCTGGTCAATAACGGGTTTGAGCTGATGCTGGACAACCTGCAGAGCAGTACCATTGAAGCCCGGGAAAACCTTCCCCGTGCCATGGATTTGGAAAAAGAGATCAATGCTTTCCGTGATAAAGTAAGGGACTCGGTGATCGTTGACATTGAGAAAGACCCATCGCAGGTGAAAGGTGCTTTCTATTTCAACAAAATGATCACCTCCTGTGAAAAGATCGGTGACGCCATCCTGAATATCAATGAAGCCGTGGCGGGGGTAAATATTGAGTAAGACCGGGCCTGGGCGTTTTGAGAAAAACCAGTTTATTTGAGTAAAACCAGTTTAATTGTTGGTGCTTAACCATTGAGGCAGCACTTCCTCTTTCCACTCCTCTTTTTCCCTGTTGATTTGCTCCATATCGAGTCCGATAAACTCCTGTGCCTTTTCTTTTGTAGAAAGGTCGGGCATTTCGATGGGGTAGTCCACGCCATACTTTCTGAAAATGGAAGTGAGCTCGAGGCTGGCCTCCTGGGCTTTCTGAATGGAAGTGGCAAGTACCCTGAGTGCTTCAGAGGGAGAGTGGAACCCCATGGAGTTTGCAGCTGCCACCCAGTCCCATCGCCATTGTGAGTGCCTGATCAGCAGCAGCACCGGAGCCATTTCCTCTTCGCTTGCTCCCGCATCCCAGGCATATTTTGCCTCGATGTGTACCCGCGCAAGGTTCCTTTCTGCAATGCGACGCAGCTCGCTGATCCTGTCCTGTTGTTCATATACCCTTGATACCAAAGCTTCTTCATCTTCGCGGTGGCATACCATGCATGATTTGTCAACCTTGTCCAGCGGACTTACCAGGTGATGATCCGTGAACTTGATCCCGCCTTCGCGCATATAAGGCATGTGGCAGTCGGCGCAGGAAACATCACGCTGGGCATGGATCCCTGTCATATACAGTTCGTAATCCGGGTGCTGGGCCTTCAGCATGGGGGTTCGGCTCAATGCGTGAACCCAGTCCACATGATCGATATTGTCTTTATAGTACTCCATGTCATCGGCCGAATATCCTTCGTCCCATGGGAAAGTCAGATAATTGTCTTCCGCGAAGTAATATTCTACATGGCATTGGGCGCATACAAGCGACCGCATTTCCTGGCGGGTGGCATTGTTAATGTCCTTCCCGCGGCGTTCGAATGCTTCTGACAATGCCGGACGGGTTATCCGGAGGTTCATGGTTTCCGGGTCGTGGCAATCCTGGCAACCGATGGGGTGCTGTATGTTCGGACCCATTTCCGACCAGCTTTGTGCATAGAACTCACTGACACCGATCTCATTCATCATGCGTGGTACATCCGTACTCTTGCAGGTCCAGCATGTGGCGGGTTGTTCCACCCCGGTCCGCAGGGTGTTGTGCACATCGGTAACCGAGTAATAATGCCCCCTTCCCTGGTTGTAGTCACGTGAAAACGCATAGCCGGCCCACATGACAACCAGCTCAGGGTACTTCTCAAGGTAGTCGATCATGACCGACCCGTAATACCGGCTTTCGAAAGTGGTATCGAGGGTCAGCAGGTATCTTTCATACTGCCTCGGGAAATTTTCACCCCACACCTCGTTGTCTGGTTCCCATTCGGGAATGGGGCTGACCATCTGGAAATAGAGCTGGGCCTCACTGCGCCGCTCAACGATCGAAGCAGCAAACAGCCCGATGATAAAAACGATCACCACGGTGGCGAAAAAAAGTACCCAGTTGACCCAGGGTTTTTCTTTGGAAATTTCTCTAATGCTCTTCATGTGTCTGA
>PWIY01000130.1 GCA_003560215.1 Bacteroidales bacterium
AGATCCCACCGATCCTGCAGCCATAAGCACCTTTGAAACATCCAAACTGAAGTGGGACTGGCCGGCATCCCCTGCCAAACAGCAGATGCTGGAATTCTATAAAAAACTGATCTCTTTGCGAAAACAGGAAACCCTGCTGAAACCCGGTGACAGATCAGCAACCTGCGCGCATACAGTTGCCGCAGGCAAAGGAATACTGCTCCGCATCAAAGGAAAGACAGAAGTCCTGATTGCCGTCATGAATTTTGCCGACGACGCCATTGTGATACCGATTGAAGGTCTGGTTCCTGAAAAGACGACCCTCCTGCTTAATTCTGGCCACAAACAGTGGGGAGGACAATTTGACAACGACTCCTCCGTACTGCTGACCCGGGGAACCCAATCAGCCATCCGGGCAGAAAAAAAATCGATCATCCTGTGTAAATTAAACTGAAACTATCTCAAGCATCAGCCGTAACATGATTGATTATTTCCTGCACACCCCCGACAACAACCCCGCGCCTGATACCACCACCCATATTCTCAACCGGCACAATGCCGGTCAATTCCACCGGTCGCTGCCGGGGTACAGACCCACCCCTTGCATCAACCTTCCCGGCCTGGCAGAAAAATACGGTACAGGCCATATCTTTCTAAAGGACGAATCAAAACGTTTCCACCTGGAAGCCTTCAAGGCCCTGGGCGCTTCTTATGCTGTCCATAGCATCCTGAAGCAATGCAATAACATTGACACCTTCTGCACGGCCACCGATGGCAATCACGGGCGGGCCCTTGCCTGGGCATCGGCCAGGGCAGGGAAAAAATCAGTGGTTTTTGTACCGCATCACACAGCCCCGGCCAGGATCCGGGCCATCGAACAGGAAGGTGGCAAAGCGATAAAGATTGAGGGAAACTATGACGAAGCCTGTGACCTGGCTGCCGAAGCTTGCAGAAAGGATGGATGGCAACTGGTTCAGGATGCAGCCCGTGACGGCTATGAGGAGATCCCTGCTTTGATCATGGCAGGATACCTCACCCAGTTCCGTGAACTGGAACCGGAGTTGCATCCGCCCGGAAAACCGGATGTGGATATTGCCTTTCTCCAGGCTGGAGTGGGAAGCTTCGCGGCTTCTGCCATTTGGTATTACCTTGACAGGTATGGCCCGAACCGCCCCAAAATCATATTGGTGGAGCCTTTTGAAGCTGACGGGGTGCTGGCCTCTTTCCGGGCCGGGGAAAGGGTGGTGCCCGATAAAAGTTTTAAGACCATGATGGCGGGGCTGAATTGTGGCATACCGTCTCCGGGAGCGTGGAACATCATCCGCAGCGGCACGGATGCCGTGGTCAGTATCAGTGACCATTTTGCCGCAGAAGCAATGCAGGCTTTGTATCATCCGGCAGGAACCGATCAGCCTGTCACTGCCGGAGAATCCGGAGCAGCCGGCCTTGCCGGATTCATGGCCGTCATGGAGGAAGAAAAGCTGAAACCCGTGCGGGAACTCCTAAGATTAAGTCCTGAATCACGCGTACTGTTTGTGAACACAGAAGGGGCTACAGATCCTGATAATTTCCGGTCAATTACCTCAAAAACAACACCACCCCTGCGGCATAATCAGTAAATTTGTGACAGCAATTTTATGAAACTCAATCCCTACCTGGCCATTATCATTGCCGCAACCATCGGCGGATCAAGCGGCGTATTCATCAAATTGATCGACCTGCCATCCACCTCGATCACGTTTTTCCGGATGGCCGTACCCGTACTGGCATTGCTGGCTTACTTCCACTGGAAAAAAGTCAAACTGTTCCAGGGCAATTACAACATCATGATGGTGGCTTCCGGGCTGAATGCCACACGAATGTTTTTATTTTTCGTGGGATATCTCTATACCACCATCGGCAATGCAGTAATCATCCTGTTTACCTGGCCCATCTGGGCATCCCTTTTCGGGGCCCTGTTTCTGAAAGAAAAGGTGTCCCGGAGAACAGCCATCCTGATCGGGCTGGCTTTTCTGGGGCTGGTCATCATGTACATCGACAAGGAGATCAGTTTCGGCAACCGCGATTTCATTGGCATGGCGGCCATGCTGGGTTCAGCCATTCTGTTCTCCATCACCGCCATCATTTTCAAAAAAGAATTGGTCAGATACAGCAAAACCGAAACCATTTTTTACCAGAACCTGGTGGGCGCCATTATTTTCACCCCTTTCCTTTTTCTGAATGCACCATCCCCCACCCTGCCACAGGCTGGTGCAGCATCCCTCTACGGGTTTCTGATCGGCATCGTGGCATTCGTTCTGTTCTTTTATGCCCTGAGGCAGCTCAAAATGAGCCATTACTCACTGTTTACCTATTGGGAAGTGATTGCGGCCGTGATATTCGGTGCCGTCTTTTTCAATGAATCCATCACAACGAATATGGTCATCGGAGGCGGGCTGATCCTGGCTGCGGGCATATTGCTCCGAAAACAGAAGGCAACCGTTTCTGCAGACAAGGTAAAATAATCTGTGTGCAGATCCGCACAAACACTGTTCGTTAACGTACACACTCAGCTTCACTCCTTTATTTACAAATACCCACATTTCATTCATTTTCAACTTCTTGCATCTTTCGGCCTGATGCTTGATATAAAATTGACAGAAGGTTTTCCACCTATTAAATACCGTTAACCATGATCAGACTGTCAGTTTTGCTCATATCGCTTTTATATTCCACCCTCCTGTGGTCAACAGATCATACGGCCAGGCATTATCAGGCAAGCCGGTTATCCGGACCACCCCCTGAAATTGACGGAGTATTGGACGATGCGGCCTGGGAGCAGGGCGAATGGACCAGCGACTTCGTTCAGTTTGAACCCTACAATGGCCGGACTCCCTCACAACAAACAGAATTTAAAGTGTTGTACGACGACAGCAATCTTTATGTGGCCATCCGCGCCCACGACAATGCTCCTGACAGCATTGTAAAACGGCTGACCAGGCGCGATCAGACCGAAGGAGACCATGTAGCCATTGGTTTTGACAGTTATCATGACCAGCGTACGGCTTTTGTTTTCGGAGTCAACGCCGCCGGCGTCAAGTATGACCTGATCATCACCAATGACGGACAGAATGAAGACAGCTCCTGGGATCCAAACTGGTGGGTGCGCACCGGGATCGATGATAAAGGATGGGTAGCCGAAATGCGCATCCCGCTCAGCCAGCTCCGCTTTGAGCAAAACGGGGAAGGATTATGGGGTGTTCAGGTATTAAGGGAGATTCACAGGTACGGAGAAACCTCTTTTTGGTCACATATACCAGGTGATGCACCTGGCCTGGTGCACCGGTTCGGAACCCTGGGGGGATTCAACGGGATCGAACCCCGAAATGTATTTGATGTGACCCC
>PWIY01000375.1 GCA_003560215.1 Bacteroidales bacterium
GTTCATTCAGGATTTCGAGGGGCAGGCCGGCAACTAAGGCAGACCGGCAACCAAGGCAGACCAGAATGAACCCTTCCAGGTCATTGGTTTCCTTGTACACTCCCTCGTTAAAGAAGGTGAGCACCGCCTCCATGTTGGCCGGAGGCCTGAAACCCGGAATGGCAGTCAGCATTTCAACATTCTCATCAAAGAACACCACAGACGGATAGCTCATTTGCCCCTGCAAAAGGGCGATGGCAAAGTCATGGGTGGGACGGCGATTGCCGAGGTTGTTGTTTTCATAAACCCTTCCACCGAACTCAATGGGGTCTTCCTGTTCGGCATTCAGTTTTACGGGATAAAAGTTATCATTGAGGTAGGAAGCAATCACCGGATGCGAGAAAGTTTCGGTATCCATTCTGCGGCAAAACCCGCACCAGTCGGTGTAAACTTCCACAAAAATCATCCGGGGTTCTGAACCGGCTTTCTCCACGGCTTCTTCCATGCTCAGCCAGTGAACTTCTCCGTTCTCAGGCTCTGTGGCCACGGACTTCATGCCGAAAAACGCAACCAGTATTGCGGCAAACAAAATACTTTTAAGTGCTTGCATTGTTTTCTTCATTTTGGTTTGTGAATTACAAAGATACGGCAGTCTGTGCATTTGCTGTATAACCTAACACCGGAAAATTCAGATTGTTTGTTAAATTTGCCCATCTTTAGGCCGTGTTATTCAAAAAACCTGAAATATCAGCAAATATTTCCCCGGGGAAACTCACCTGGAGGCGCTTTCGCCGGATACCAACGGCAATGGCGGGTCTCGGATGGATCGTTTTTGCCGCCATGCTTGCCGCTACAGGTTACCTGTTTATTCCTGACAACAGCCCCAATGCCAATCACCAGCAACTGGAAATGGCAGCCCACAATCCCGGTACACGACAAGAAATACTACATGTGGCCAGGAATGAAACATACACACCTCCTTCCATTTTAGGAACACTGCTGCGGGGCAAGCCCAACCCAAACACCACCATTCCCATACAGGCATACTGGTTTGCAGAAGACACCCTGTATTATGAGACCTATCCCGGGCAGCCCGGCTACCCCGGGCTGGAGGGTTATTACCTTCTGCCGGATGTGCTGTACCACCTTGATACCGGCGTCCCGGTTCAGCGGACTGCTGACGACACGCTCTCTTTTGTTGATGCATGGGGCAACTCCCATCAGAAAAGCATTGAGCGAATGCAGGAAAAAGTTGAAGACAAACAGATTGACGAACAACGCTTCCTGCTGGGAACAGATCGTTTCGGACGGGACCTGCTGAGCCAGCTGGTCATTGGCACCCGGGTATCTTTATCGGTGGGGTTCATTGCAGTTTTTATATCATTGCTCATCGGGATCAGCCTGGGCAGCCTTGCCGGCTATTTCACGGGGAGAACCGACCAGCTGATTGTATGGCTGATCAATGTGGTGTGGTCGGTTCCCACCCTTCTGCTGGCCATCGCAATCACCTTTGCACTGGGCAAGGGGTTCTGGCAGGTTTTTGTAGCTGTGGGGCTGACAATGTGGGTGGAAGTTGCCAGGGTGGTTCGCGGCCAGGTGATCAGCGCAAGAGAAAAAGAATTCGTTGAATCGGCACGGGCACTGGGCCTGGGCAGCATGCGCATCATTCGCCGGCATATCCTGCCTGTAATTATGGGCCCCGTAATTGTAATATCCGCGGCAAATTTTGCTTCTGCCATTCTGATTGAGGCCGGATTAAGTTTTCTCGGAATTGGCGTTCAGCCACCGGTTCCATCATGGGGAACCATGATCAGAGAGCATTACGGATATATCATTCTCGACAAAGGCTATCTTGCCTTCCTCCCCGGACTGGCCATCATGCTGATGGTTCTTGCATTCATGCTGCTAGGAAACGGATTGCGGGAAGCCCTGGACAGGGGTGCCAGGGATTGAAATCTAACGTTCCTTGTCGCCCAGCATGGGCACAAACCTGAAATATCCGAATTCCTGTTTTTCAAGTTCATCATGTCCATGTTTCACCACCCTGGTCATGATCTGGGTATCCCCTTTTCCGAGGGGTAATACCATCATTCCTCCGGTTTTCAGCTGATCGAGCAGGTTCCGGGGAACCTGTGGTGCTGCTGCGGTAACCAGGATACGGTCAAACGGGGCAAAAGCAGGCAAACCTGCATAGCCGTCTCCATAAAAGAGTTTGATGGAGTATTTCATTTCGTTGAGCAGCTGCTTTGTTTTCCGGTACAAAGAGTGATGGCGTTCAATGGTGAACACGCGGGCCCCCATTTCAGCCAGTACACATGCCTGATAACCACTGCCCGTCCCTATTTCCAGAACTTTATTTCCTCTCTCAACCTCGAGTAGTTCAGTCTGAAACGCCACGGTGTATGGCTGGCTGATGGTTTGACCTGCGCCGATCGGAAAAGGCTTATCCTGATAAGCGATCTCCACAAATGAAGAGTCCAGGAAAAAATGCCTGGGTACAGCCTGCAGTGCAGTGAGTACTTCTTCACTCCGTATGCCTTTTGAACGGACCTCCTCCACAAGTTTTTTTCGCAACCCCTTATGACGGTATGAATCATTCATGATGCTTAGCTGACTTGATGGTTTTTTGTCAGTCTACGAAATTAAGCATTTCACAGACCATAAAAAACTTTACTTTTGTAAAAACACCAGGCATTTTAAACAATTAACTGCTTTTCATATGGTTAAAAAAATAGGTGTACTCGGCGCAGGTCATCTGGGAAAAATCCATATCAAATGCATCATGGCATCTGACAAGCTGGAGCTTGCCGGGTTTTATGACCCTGACCGGGAAACAGCTGAGAAGGTGGCCGAAACATTCGGGATCCCGAGGTTTTTCTCTGATGATGAACTGATCAGCAAATCAGACATTGTCGATATTGTAACACCTACCGTGTCGCACTTTGATTGTGCATCCAAAGCCCTGAAACACGGCAAGCATGTTTTCATTGAAAAACCACTGACAACAACCCTTGAAGAAGCCCGGAAGCTGATGGAGCTGGCCAGGGAGGCCAGTGTGAAGGTTCAGGTGGGGCATGTGGAGCGCTTTAACCCTGCATTCATCGCAGCAAAACCATACCTGAATAACCCCATGTTCATCGAAGCCCACAGGCTGGGGCAGTTCAACCCGCGGGGAACCGATGTACCCGTAGTGCTTGACCTGATGATCCACGATATTGACATTATTCTGAATGTGGTAAAAGCCGAGGTAAAGAAAATTTCGGCCAGCGGAGTATCCATTGTTTCCGAAACCCCGGATATCGCCAGCGCACGAATTGAATTCTCCAACGGGTGCGTGGCCAACCTGACTGCCAGCAGGTTGTCCATGAAAAACATGCGAAAAACCAGATTTTTTCAGCACGAAGGATACATCGCGGTTAATTTCCTGTCAAAGGAAACACAAATTATAAGACTGAAGGATGTGGGAGCCAGCCCGGATCCGATGGCCATGGTGATTGATATGGGCCCTGAAAAGAACAAAAAACAGATATGGGTGGAAAAACCGGAGATCAGGCCCATCAACGCCATACAGACTGAGCTTGAAACATTTGATGAGGCCATCAGGAGCAATACAGATCCGGTGGTAACCATTCACGACGGATACGCATCCCTTGACCTGGCATACAGGGTCATGGAGAAAATCGAGCAGAATGCAAATTATCTTAGCTGAGTTATTCACTATTTATGTTCATAAATCAGTGAGATAACAGGCAATATGTACCTCCCCTCCCCGTTATCCAGTTATGGCAGGCCTTCCGGCAAGGCCTGGTTGTGTTTTTTCTTCTTGCCGACGCAAGTGCAGAACCAATGGATTAAATAATGGACAAACGCCTACAAAGGATCCAGCTGGCTAAATATTTGTTTTTCGACTACCTTGCAGCAGTCCTGGCGTGGTTGTCTTACCTCACCTACCTTTTCATTAACAATGGTTTTGTATTTCCTGCACTTAAAGAAGAATTGATTACAGGAGACAATCTTTTGTTCACCCTGCTGATCATTCCCGTATTCTGGCTGGCCCTTTATTACCTCAGCGGTGCTTACAATTCCATATTCAGACAGTCGCGGCTCGGCCAGTTTGGCCACACGCTGCTGATATCCCTCATCGGCGTTCTTGTCATATACTTCGTTGTGCTTCTGAACCAGGAAGCGGTCTTGCTCAAAGGCCATTATCAGTCATTGCTGGTTCTGCTGCTGGGGCATGTATTTTTCACTGCCAGTTTCCGCTTTATTCTGACCACCAGTGTCATCCGGAAGATCAACAACAGAGAGATCGGCTTCAACACCATAATTATTGGCAGTCAGAAGAAAGCCGCCGACATCATACAGGAGCTTGAGTCCCTCAAAAAATCCCTGGGCCAAAAGCTGATTGGATTTGTCACAGTAAGCAAACAGGATACACATATGGCTGCCAGACATCTCCCGCATCTTGGCCATATTGACCAGGTGAGGGAAATCATTGAACAGCATAACACAGAAGAGGCCATCATTGCACTGGAAGCCAGGGAACACAAGAAAATCAGCAATATCCTGGCCGACCTTTACACCACAGATGTGGAAGTTAAGGTGATTCCTGAGATGCATGATATTTTGCTTGGCGCTGTAAAAATGACAGCCATTTTCGGCACCCCGCTTATTCAGATCCGCCCCGGACTGATGCCGGCCTGGCAGCAATCCGTCAAGCGCTTCATGGATGTGGTTGTTTCTGCTGTAAGCCTGGTCATTCTTTCACCTGTTTTCCTTTTCACGGCCATTGGCGTTAAGCTATCCTCCAGGGGTCCGGTTTTTTACAAACATGAACGCATCGGGCTGCACGGCAAGCCCTTTACGATGCACAAATTCCGGTCAATGTATCTGGACGCTGAAAAAGACGGGCCACAGCTTTCGTGCGAGAACGATCCCCGGGTCACCCCTTTCGGCCGGTTTATGCGCAAGGTACGACTGGATGAGATTCCGCAGTTCTATAATGTGCTCCGTGGCTATATGTCGCTTGTTGGTCCCAGGCCGGAGCGCCAGTATTACATTGATCAGATCGTTAAAAAGGCACCCCACTATAAATTACTTCAGAAGATCAAGCCGGGAATCACCAGCTGGGGGCAGGTCAAATACGGATACGCAGAAAATGTGGATGAAATGATTGAGCGACTGAAATATGACCTGTTGTACCTGGAGAATATGTCGCTGGCTGTGGATTTCAAGATACTGATCTATACGGTGCTGATCATTTTGCAGGGCCGCGGGAAATAACCCATCAGAGATACCCCTTCTCGATCAGCTGCACAATTTCCTCAATCTGCCTGTCTTCGCCTTCAGGATCATATTCTTCCCTGAGGTTGTATCCGAAGATACGGCCAAGTGACTGCCAGAATACGGCCGAAAAAACACCCCGGAACTCCCGCAGAATGTGGTAAGAGGTGTGGTCTGTTTCCCTGTCAATCAGCTTGATCAGGATCAGCCCCTGTGAAAAGGTCAGGCTCTTCAGGTCATCCTCAAAATTATCCCGGATCTCATCCTCAGCTTCCCGCATAAACTGTCTTCTTTCCCTTTCCGATTCCAGTTCCATGAGCTCCCTGCTGTACTCCCTGAACATATGGCCGGCCAGCTTGGCGTAAGGGTATGCAATTTTCACATTTCGCACCGTGCGGTTATAACGATATTCCTCCCAGCGACTGCCAAATTCCCTTTTGGCCGTAACACTCACCGGACGCAGTTCAATGATGGGAATGGTATCACCGTTAAGCACCCTTGCGGCAACGGTATTTCCACTCCTCAGCGGGTCATCAGGCTGAACATCAAGGGTGTCTGGGGGCACATCAGGGGCACCCCCCATTCCGTTTGAGCCCTCAGGGGCATAAGGTAATCCGCCGGAACCGGAGAATGCAGCGCGTTCATCAGCGGAAGCAACTGATGGAAACCCGGTGGCAAACAGAAAAAATATGATCAGCAGATGGTGCATAAATTCCCCTGAAAAATAAAAGCGTTCTTGAAATGAGAACGCTTGAATTTACAAAAAATTTCAGGGCCAGGCAAGTGGTTCAGGGCCTCATGAAGCTGCCCTGAGCTGGCTCAGACGGGTTGCATCGAGTCTTTTGCGGGTATAATCCAGTGTGAGACGGAATGTCTCCTTTTCTGCCGAATCACGGGTTGTTTTTGAGGGAATATCGTACATGGCATCCAGCATCACTATCTCACAAATGGATCTGAGACCCCTTGCCCCCAGCTTAAACTCCACTGCTTTATCCACCAGGTAATCAAGTACCTCATCTTCTATGACCAACTCCACATTGTCCATTTCAAACAACTTCTTGTATTGTTTGATGAGTGAGTTTCTTGGTTCTGACAGGATCTGCCGCAATGCATCACGGTCAAGGGGGTTGAAATGGGTCAACACGGGCATCCGGCCGACCAGCTCGGGAATAAGTCCGTAGCTCTTGAGATCCTGCGGGGCAATATACTGGAGCACATTGTCACGGTCTATACGGGCACTGCGGCTTGAACCATACCCGATGGCATTGGCCTGCATTCGCGACATGATCTTTTTCTCAATTCCGTCAAAAGCGCCGCCACAGATAAACAAAATATTCTGGGTGTTCACCTGGATCATTTTCTGCTCCGGATGCTTCCTTCCTCCCTGGGGAGGCACATTTACCACCGCCCCTTCAAGGAGCTTCAGCAGCGCCTGCTGAACGCCCTCACCGGAAACATCACGTGTAATGGACGGATTGTCGCTTTTTCGTGCGATCTTATCCACCTCATCAATAAAAACAATGCCCCGCTCAGCGGCTGTTACATCATAATCAGCAACCTGAAGCAATCTTGCCAGGATACTTTCCACATCTTCTCCCACATAACCCGCCTCGGTCAGAACCGTGGCATCCGCAATGCAGAAAGGAACCTTCATTTTTTTTGCGATGGTTCTTGCCATGAGGGTTTTACCGGTTCCCGTTTCACCCACCAGCACAATGTTGGACTTTTCCAGCTCAACACCCTCATCATCCTCAGGTTTTGGTGCAGGATAATTGATCCGCTTATAGTGATTGTAAACGGCCACCGAAAGAACCTTTTTGGCTTCCTCCTGGCCAATCACATAATGGTCGAGGTGCTTCTTAATCTCAGCCGGTTTGAACAACCTGAAAGAGGGAATTTTCTGCTTCTCCTTCTGGCTCTTCTCTTCTGCCACGATCGTATTGGCCTGCTCCACGCAACGCTCACAGATGTGTGCGTCAACCCCGGAGATCAGCATGTCAACGTCTTTACCTTCTCTGCCACAGAAAGAACATTTCCTGGTTTCTTTGGTCATTTCAATGCAATTTTTGACTGGTCAGACCCGGTGATTAATCCGTGCGCTTGTTGGACACCAATACCTCATCGATCATTCCGTAATCTTTCGCTTCCTCCGAAGTCATCCAGAAATCCCTGTCTGAGTCTTCCCAGATCTTTTTGTACTCCTGTCCACTGTGAAGGGCAATGATCTCGTATAATTCTTTTTTGATCTTTTGAATTTCCCTGGCTGTGATTTCAATGTCAGAAGCCTGGCCTTCGGCACCGCCCATGGGCTGATGGATCAAAATACGGCTGTGCTTCAGAGCTGTCCGCTTTCCCTTTGTTCCGGCTGCAAGCAAAACCGCACCCATTGAAGCAGCCATGCCGGTACAGATGGTGGATACATCAGGGGCAATATACTGCATGGTGTCATAAATGCCCAGTCCGGCGTACACCGAACCACCCGGTGTGTTCAGATAGATCTGTACATCTTTCTTGGGATCAACGGATTCCAGATAAAGCAGCTGTGCCTGAATGATATTGGCCACATAATCATTGACAGGGACTCCCAGAAAGATGATCCTGTCCATCATCAGGCGGCTGAACACATCCATGGTGGCCACATTCAGTTGCCTTTCCTCAATAATGGTCGGGCTGATATAGTTGCCATAGGCCGATGTGTAATTGTGCATCGTCTGGCTGCTGATTCCCCGGTGCCGGGTCGCATATTTCAAAAAATCATCCTGTTGACTCATGGCTTATTGTTTTTCTGTTTCTGACTCTGAAGAATCCTGGCCCTTATCCTTCTTGTATTTCTCTGTCACTAATTTAACAAAATCATCAAAGCCGGTTTCAGTTTCCTTCAATTTGAGCTTTTCTTTAAAAAGGGCCAGCAGTTTCTCATCAAAGAGCTGATCATACACTTTCTTAACCTCATCTTTGTTGGCGGCAATCTGCTTTACATACTGATCAAGCATCTCCTGCTCAACATTTTCCTGGCCGTATTGTTTGAGCTGCGCACGGATAAATTTCTCAATTTGGGCATTCACTTCCTCCGGCTCCACCTTGATGTCATATTTTTTGAGCAGGTGATTCTCAAGAAGCTGCCACCTGAAGGTGTCGGCAAACTGGTCAAATTCATTGTGCACCTTCTCTTCGGTGATCTCCTCATTGTCTTTGTTGGTGTCAAGCAGCCATTTCTTCAGGAAGGATTCGGGCAATGGCAGTTCTGTTTCCCTGACCAGCTTTTCCATCACCAGGTTTTTGAAATGCTTGTCGGCATCTGCCTGGTATTGCTGACTGATCTGGCCCGCCAGGTGCTCACGGAATGCCTCTTCAGTTTTGATATCCTCTTCCGGTGCTACTTTTTTGAAAAGATCTTCATTGAGTTCTGCGGGCTCCACACGACTGATGCTTTCAACCACAAAACGGAACAGGGGGCTGTACTGATCCAGTTCTTCCTTCTTCACGCCCACCATTGCTGCCGCTTCTGTTTCAGACTCAACCGCCTTCACGATATCCATTTCCACGGAAGCACCCGGCTTGGCCCCGATCAGCTGCTTCTTCAGGTCTTCATCTTTCAGGTACTGGATATACACATTTGCCTTATGGGTATGGCCTTCATCTTTGGGCTGACCCGCCGACTCCATTTCGGTGAATTCACCAAAAAGTACATCCTCAGCCTCAGCAGTTCCGGGATTGGTCATCTTGCCATACCGCTTGCGGATATCTTTCAGGTAATTGTCCAAAATGTCGTCTTCAACCTTGATTTTGTGGTATTCAACCTCTGTCTCCTCTGACAATTCCAGGTCAATTTCAGGAGCCAGTCCCAGTTCGTAACAGAATTCAAATTCAGTCTGGGTTTCCCAGTCAATGGCATTGGCCTTTTCATTGTCCGGAATCGGGTTCCCTAGTACATTCAACTCATTCTCCTTGATGTAATTGTAAACGGCATCAGCAAGGATCTTATTGACTTCCTCGGCAAGCACACTCTTTCCATACATTTTTTTCACAATTCCCATGGGCACTTTACCGGGTCTGAATCCGGGCATCTGGGCTTTCTTCTGCAGGTTACGCAACTCTTTATCAACCTGGTCGCGATAATCTTCCTCTTTAAGTGTTACTTTCAGCACTGCTTCCAGGGGGGCGGTGTTCTCCTGTACAATATTCATATCGATCAATCAGTTTTTGAAGCATCAGGCTGGCTGTCTGCTTCAGCTTTTTCAAAAATAAAAACAACCCCGCCAGACCAGGAACAGCATGTCTATTACGGGGTTCAACAATCCTGATAATTGGTGCGGATGGAGGGACTCGAACCCCCACGCCTCTCGGCACCAGATCCTAAGTCTGGCGCGGCTACCAATTACGCCACATCCGCGTTCCTGAAATGGGAGTGCAAATATACGACTTTTTATGCACCTGACATGCATGAGGGCCAAAAACTTAGGCGCTGACGGGGGCAGAAGTGGTTTTTTTGGGGATGGAAAAGGTAAACACTGAGCCCTTACCCTTACGGCTGGAGAGCCGGATCGTTCCGCCCTGTTTCTCCACGAACTCTTTACAAAGCAGCAGGCCAAGTCCGCTTCCCTTCTCATCGTGTGTACCATGGGTAGTGTATACGGAATCCACACGGAAAAGCTTTTTCTGATCTTCCCCGGAGATCCCGGTTCCGTCATCTGCCACCGAGATCTCAACCATCCCGTTTTGTTCATCCGACAAAAGTTCCACGCTCCCGCCTGAATCGGTATACTTAATGGCATTGGACAACAGATTGCGGATAATGGTGTTGGTCATGTTCACATCCCCCCACACCACAAGCTGCTCATTCACCCTGTCATTGATCTCAATGCCTTTTTCCCTGGCATTGGCAGAGAACAGGTTGATGTTGTCACGGATTATATCCTTCAGTTCAAAAAACTCAGGATTAAATGTGATCTTTCCGGTTTGGGAGCGCGACCACTGCAGCAGGTTTTCCAGCAGGTTGCTGATCTTCACCACAGATTTGTCAAGTTCCAGGGCCAACTCCTGGAGTTCATCCTTGTCCAGATCCTGAATGTCCCTTTTCAATATCCGGGAAAAACTCACAATGGACGCAAAAGGATTGCGCAGATCATGGGAAATAATGGAGAAAAACTTGTCTTTGGTTTTGTTGGTTTCAATCAGATGCTTTTCTGATTCCTGCAGCTTTCGGTTCAGCTCCTCCACCTTCTGCTTTTGCTCCAGGAGCCTTGCATTCAGTTCTTTCAGCTGGGTATTGTTCCGGCTGATCTCCGCTTTTTGCGCCTCAAGCATTTTATTGGCCCGGGTGGTCATACGGAAACGGCTGTAAACCAACAGCATCAGAATCAAAATCAGGCCCAAAAAAAGCAGCAGAAAGTTCCTGAACTGACGCTGTTTTTCCAGATTCAGGGCACTGATCTCATTGGTTTTTCGCAACAGCTCGATCTCATTTTCCTTTCGCTCCCGGTCATACATCATCTGCATTTCAATGACCCGGCGCTGGGTTTCCTGGTCATAAATACTATCCTGCAAAGCCAGATGCTCTTGCTGATACCGGTAGGCCGACTGGTAATTGCCAAGGCTCGCCATGACACTGCCAAGCCTGGCATAATTATCAGACATCAGGGCGGGAAGATCCAGTTCGCGTGCCAGCTTAAGGCTTTCCCGGAAATAGTCTCTGGCCGTGTACAGCCTCCCTATTGAAACGTAAACCTCACCCAGGTGATGATACACCCTGGCTACTCCGCGCTGGTCATCCACTTCACTGTACAGATCCCTTGAACGGGTGAGGTTATCGATGGCTTCGGTATATGATTCCTTCTGATGATACAGGAGGCCGATATTTCGCAGCGTCGCCGCCATTTCACGGGTATCCTTATACCTTTCACGAATTTCGAGTGATTCCATGTAATACTCCAGGGCCCTGGTATAGTGACCCCGCTGCTGGCTGACATGTCCGAGGTTATTCAGGGAAAAAGCTTTCCCCTGTTCATCACCAAACTCCTCCTTGATAGCCATGGAACGCATGTGATACTCTTCAGCCAGCTCATAATTGCCCTGGCGATGGTAGGCAGTACCGATATTGTTCAGTACAGATGCTGTCCGGGCAATGGAATCCATATCCTCGTAATACCTCAGTGCCATGAAATAATGTTCCAGGGCATTGTCATAGTACCCCTGTCCGGAGAACACAATGCCCATGCTTGCCAGGGTCCTTGCATACCCGAAGTGATCCCTCTCCCGTTCCTGAATCTGCCTGGCTTCCAGAAAGAAATCATAAGCCATACTGAAATTCCCCATGCGCCAGTATATGAGACCAATGTCAGTCAGTGCCCGGCCAACTACAAGGGGATACTCCTTTTCCTCAGCCAGGGCAAGTCCCTCGCGCGCATATTCCAGGGCACTTGCAGGATTGGACGAACGGATAGACCATGCCAGCTCCAGCAGCGCATTCATTCGCAGGGAGTCGCCGAGTTCCGGCTGAGCAACCAGATCCCGAAGGCTGTCAACCTGGTCTTCGCGCTCATCGTTTAAACCCGCATCAACAGATGCAGACAGATATCCGCCTGAAAAGACAGCCACCAAAATAAAAAACAAAACAACCCTAATCATCAGTGTATTATGAAAGAAATCCGGGTTAACACATTCAAATCATCCCCATAAAATACCTCAAGCAACCGAATTATTATACAAAAATAGGTTTTTTCAGGGACAAATGACAGGTAAAACAAAATAAAATATGAATTATTATAAATATATGTTAAATAAATATTAATTTGCTCCGGCAGTATGGCTTTTTCAAAACGGATCATTGGGGGCAGCCATTGTCTGTTTTACTTAGAACCCAAAAAAAACCTTCAGGAATTTCCGGCACGAGGCTTATTGGCTCCTTTTATTCAGTTTAAATAACAATTTCAGGGGTTCACAGGTAATTTTCATGGATTTTGTTTATTATTTTGTACATTTCAGTACTTTTTGTCCTTTAATCGGCAAATTCAGCACACGATGAACCGGATCAAACGACTTTACCATTTTCTGCTTCCCCCGCCCCAAAGGAGAAGAACTGTTGTCATTCTGGCCGGAATATTTACCGGGATACTGATTTTGGTTGTGCATGCATCCAACGCCTTTTCATACCTTTCAGATGAACCGGAAACCTGCATCAACTGTCATGTGATGTACCCGTATTTCGCATCCTGGGACAAGGGCAGCCATGGGCGTGAAGCCACCTGTGCGGAATGCCATGTGCCGCAGGATAACATTTTCAGACAATATTTTGTAAAGGGAACGGACGGGCTGAAACATGCCACTTATTTTACCTTCAGGTGGGAACCCCAGGTGATACAGATAAAACGAAGAGGTACTTCAGTTGTACAGGAAAACTGCATCAGTTGCCACATTGACCTGGTTGACATGGTTCAGCTGGTAGAAGTAACAGGAGACAGTGCAGAAAAAGGCGAAGGCAAGTTATGCTGGGATTGCCACCGCGAAGTACCCCATAGCAGTGTAAGGAGTTTGTCAGCAGCCCCCCATGCCCTGGTCGAAAGGCTTCCGTCAACAATCCCGGCATGGCTGCAGAGAATGGCAGGAAAAGAAGACACACGCCGCAAAAGAGTTGTGGAGTATCCAAAATAATTAACCGTCAGACACATGAAGAGCATTAGAGAAATTTCCAAAGAAAAACCCTGGGTCAACTGGGTACTTTTTTTCGCCACCGTGGTGATCGTTTTTATCATCGGGCTGTTTGCTGCTTCGATCGTTGA
>PWIY01000387.1 GCA_003560215.1 Bacteroidales bacterium
ATGGGGGGTCAGTATCACCGAAATATCCAGGGGGGCGTATAAATACCCGGAATGGGGGGTCAGTATCACCGGAACATCGAATACCGGCGTCATTTCATGCAATCAGATATATTTTTGTATTTTTGCATAGCCAATAGTGACTATATGCGCCACACCTACATAAAGCCAGTCATCTCTTTTTTCCAAAACCTCAAAGCCAGGGGCCTGCAATTCAGCAGATCCGGGAAGTTACGTCCCGGCTTTACCGGCAACTTTGTCTTCCTGGTTTTAAGCCTGGGGATGATCACTTTCATAGCTCAATCCGATTTCGTATCCCACGATCTTCCCAAAGATAAGATCATTGAAGCTGACACCGTTGCCCCGGCCTTTACCGATGATGACCTGCTTTTTTACCGGGACACCATCACCCAGCTGTTGCTGCAGCAAAACTTCAACGGAACGGTATTGCTGGCGCGTGACGAAACGGTGCTTTTCAGCAGAAGCTTTGGGTTTGCCGATTTCCGCAATCATTCGCCACTTTCTCCCGAAACCCCCTTCCAGCTGGCAAGCATCAGCAAAACCTTTACGGCCGCTGCTGTTCTTTTGCTTGAGGAAGAAGGCAGGCTAAACATTGACGACCCTGTCAAAACACACATCCCGGAATTTCCCTATGAGGACATCACCGTTCGCATGCTGCTTACCCACACCTCCGGGTTGCATAACTACATGTACCTGGTTGAACGTTACTGGCGCAAAGACACCCCTCCCGACAATGAAGACATGCTTGATCTTTTTGTGCGTCATCAAAGCGGGCTGAACTTCCGGCCGGGAACACGTTTTGCTTACTCCAATACCGGTTATGCATTCCTTGGCCTGCTCATTGAGCGGGTATCGGGCGAAAGTTTTGCCGATTACCTCCGGGAGAACATCTTTGAGCCCCTTGACATGCCAAACACCTTCGCTTATGACCTGCACAGCCGGGAACCGGCCAGAGAGGACAGGGCTTACGGGTTCAGGCGCTGGGGGCGCGCCCATCTGCTCATCCCCGATGTGGATCACGACGGGGTTCTGGGCGACAAGGGCATCTATTCCAACATCATTGACCTCTACACCTGGGACAGGGCCATCAGTCAGGGGAAATTGCTGCCGGAGCACCGCTGGGAGGAAGCGGCCGAATACACCCGGCTGGCCAACAACCACCCGGTTCGTTACGGCCTGGGCTGGCGGCTGCAAACCTTTCTGGGCAACAAAGTTGTACATCACCCGGGGCGCTGGAACGGATTCCGGACCACCCTGAGACGCTATCCTGACAGCGATGCCACCCTCATCATCCTCAGCAACACCAACCGCGACATCACCCCGCTGATGCGCCGGCTTGAAAACATCCTTTTTGAAGAAGAGATTGCCAGCCAGCGGCTTTTGGCCGAAGCCGGCGAGTAGTCATCCCCGGCTGAACCCACACGCAACAACTGCCGCATTTCCACTCTTTTTGAGTACCTTTGCACCGAACTGTAAATAAGACAATCAGCCGTTTTTCTTATGGAAATCAAGATCGTAAACAAATCGGAGAACCCGCTTCCTGAATACGCCACGGATTATTCTGCCGGGATGGACCTCCGGGCAAATACCCCGTCTCCCATCGTGTTGAAACCACTTGAGCGCTGCATGGTGGGAACCGGCTTGTTCATTGAGCTGCCCGCCGGTTTCGAAGCGCAGGTCAGACCACGCAGCGGACTGGCTGCCAAAAAAGGGATTACTGTGCTGAACACTCCTGGCACGATTGATGCGGACTACCGTGGAGAGATCCGGGTGATCCTGGTAAATCTTTCCAATGAAGATTATGAAATACAACACGGAGACCGCATCGCACAAATGATCATTTCGCGCCATGAGCGGGCTGTGCTGAAACCGGCTGAATCACTCAGTGACACTGTTCGCGGCGATGGGGGGTTCGGCCATACAGGTCAAAAATAAACAACCAGGCATGCATTACACAAGATGGATCATGATCATAGCGCTTGTCGCCCTTATGGGTGGATGCGCGGCCGCTAGGGAGCAGGTGGAATCCGCTGATGCCCCTGAGGAGGAGCAGGAGGTCGAAGCAAAAGAGGTTTCCGAAGAGGATCGCCTCAGAAGTACAGCCCTGCTTATCGACGCCAGC
Source organism: Bacteroidales bacterium (assembly GCA_003560215.1). Lineage (GTDB taxonomy): Bacteria > Bacteroidota > Bacteroidia > Bacteroidales > UBA7960 > PUPG01. Next base: position 2,141 of record PWIY01000387.1, read on the forward strand.
CGGCAGAAAATGCTGGGCAACACTTCAAGGGCCATCACCAAATACCACGATGCCATTCAGAAGGACCCCGAAAATGATGCGGCCCATTATGAGCTGGCCAAACTGCACGCCCAAAACGGCGAGTATGAAGATGCGCTGGAGTACGCCAAAACGGCCGTGTCGCTGGATCCGGACAACCTGTCTTACCAGTTGACCCTTGCAGATATTTTCACCCTGAAAGAAGACAAGGCAAGCGCCATTGAGCTCCGCGAATCAATGGCCCGCAAACACCCCCAGCGGGCCGACCTGCAGGAAAAACTGCTGAATGCATACCTGCAAAACGAGCAATACGACCAGGCCCTTGAGGTACTGGAACACATCGAATCCCTGCGCGGACCTTCCAGGGAAACCGCCATGCAGAAACAGCGAATCCTGATCACCAAAGGGGATCTTGACCGAGCCATTGAAGAGGCCAGGCAAATGATTGAGATGTTCCCGGAAGAACTGGCATTTTATGAGCTCCTGGTTGATCTGTACATGGACACCGATCGCCATGATGAAGCCAGGGACGTGCTCCGGAAAATGAAGGAAACCGCCCCGGAAAACCACATGGTTTACCTGTTGCATGCAGACTTTCATCATCAGCAGGGTGAGCATGATGAAGCATTTTCCTACCTGAAAGAGGCCTTTCAGTCACGTGAAATGGAGGTTGAAGGCAAAGCCCGTATCATCTACACCTACCTCCAGGCTGCCGGAGAGGAGGAGGCCTACCTCGATCAGGCCATTGAGCTTGGGCAGATACTTACCGACACCCACCCGGAAGATTCTGAAGCTTTTTTTATTTTTGGCGACCTGCTGAATATGAGCGACAAGCACGAAGCGGCAAGAGAAAAATACCTCAAGGGCACAGAGCGGGATCCGTCCAGCCTGGGTGCCTGGGAACAAATCCTGAGCATCAGTTTGAGGCTTTCGGATTACGAAGCCCTTCGCGATCATTCAGAAAAAGCACTGGAGTATTTCCTGGAGCAGCCCGTTCTTTTCCTTTTCAATGGCCTGGCCTATATGCAACTGGGCGATTATGAGGATGCGGTTTCATCGCTGAATTATGGCCGGGATCTGATCGTGGACAATGACGACCTGAAGGAGGATTTTTACACTTTGCTGGGCGATGTCCATTACCATCTGAAAAACCACCAGGAATCAGACCAGTACTATGAACGCGCACTGGAGATCAATCCGCA
>PWIY01000333.1 GCA_003560215.1 Bacteroidales bacterium
CAGGAGCACCTGGCGGCTGAAGCTGCCCAAAGCGACAGGGCCGCCAACCTGCTGAAAAAAGAAACCGAATGGATGCGCCGCACCCCCCTGGCCCGGACCACCAAGTCAAAGGCCCGCATCGGGGGCTACCACTCCCTGAAAGAGAAGGCCCAAAGGCAGACAGAAAGCGAAGCGGGTGAGATCAGAATGGACATGGCCCGGCTGGGCAAAAAGATCCTGGAGCTGGAGGGGGTCAGCAAGTCATACGACGACCTGACGGTGGTGCGCGATTTTTCCTATGTGTTCAAAAAAGGCGAGCGGACCGGCATCGTGGGGCCCAACGGCACGGGTAAAAGCACCCTGCTGAAGATCATCACCGGGCAGCTGAACCCCGACAGCGGCAGGGTGACCACCGGCGAAACCATCCGCTTCGGCTACTACCGGCAGGAGGGCCTGAAAGTGGACGACGGTAAAAAGGTGATCGATGTCATCACCGACATTGCCGAAAGCATCCGAATCGACAAGGATACCTGGATGAGTGCCCCGCAATTCCTGCAGTATTTCAATTTCCCCTACCACATGCAGCACAACCTGGTGGGCAAGCTCAGCGGAGGCGAAAAGCGCCGGCTTTACCTGCTCACCGTGCTGATCAACAACCCGAATTTCCTGATCCTGGATGAGCCCACCAACGACCTGGACATCCACACCCTGAACCTGCTGGAGGATTTTCTTGCCGGTTTCCCGGGATGCCTGATCATCGTGTCGCACGACCGCTACTTCCTCGACCGGCTCACCGAACACCTTTTCGTGTTCAGGGCCCCGGGCGACATCAAGGATTTCCCGGGCAACTACACCGATTTCCGGAAAAAGCAGCAACAGCTGCGGGAGGCCGAAAAGGCCAATGCTCCGAAGCAGGAAAAGCCCGCCACGCGTCCGAAAAGGGAAAAGAAAAAGCTCAGCTATAAGGAACAAAAGGAGTTTGAGGCCCTGGAGCAGGAAATTGAAGCACTGGAAACGGAAAAAGCCACGCTGCTGGAAAAGATGAACGCAGGCACACTGCCCCCGGAAGAACTCATGAAAACCTCCACCCGCTTTGAGGAGGTGGAACAGATCCTTGAACAGAAAACCGACCGCTGGCTGGAACTATCCGAATGGCTTTGATGCGGCGGGTTATGCATTCAGCATCACCGGCATCACCAGCATCAGGATTTCCTCCTCCTTGTTGTCATTGTCAACGGGCGAAAGCAGTCCGGCACGGTTGGGCTCAGACATCTCCATCATCACCTGGTCGGTTTCCAGGTTGTTGAGCATCTCCAGCATGAATTTGCTGTTGAAGCCGATCTCCAGATCTGACCCCTCATAATGGCAGGTCAGGCGCTCTTTGGCTTCGTTGCTGTAATCCAGGTCTTCGGCCGACAGGGTCAGCTCGCTGCCGGCAATCTTGAACTTCACCTGGTAGGTGGTCTGGTTGGAGAAAATGGACACACGGCGGATGGCATTGAGGAAAGGCTGCCGCTCCACAGTCATTTTGTTGGGATTGCTGGAAGGAATCACCGCCGTATAGTTCGGGTACTTGCCGTCGATCAGGCGGCAGGTCATGATGATGTTTTTGAAGGTAAAGCGGGCATTGGTCTCGCTGTACTCAATGGCCACTTTGTCTTCTCCCGATACCAGGGTATGACGAAGCTGATTCAGGGGCTTCTTGGGCAAAATGAAGCTGGTGGATTCCTGCGAAGTTACATCCTGGCGGCGATACCTGACCAGTTTATGGGCGTCGGTGGCCACAAAGGTGGTCCCTTCCGGCGACAACTCACACAGCACACCCGCCATCACCGGCCGCAGGTCGTCATTGCTGGCGGCAAAAATGGTCTTGGTGATGGCCTGGTATAAAATATCGGCGTCAATGGAAACGGTAGAAGCCTCCTCGATGGGCGGCACCTGGGGGTACTCCTCCCCGTTCTGGCCGGCAAGCCGGTATTTACCTTCACCGGCCGTCAGGGTCACGCCAAAATTGCCGGAATCAATATCGATGGTCACAGGAATGTCCGCGAAAGTTTTCAGGGTGTCAATCAGGATTTTCGCCGGGATGGCCACACTGCCCTCCCCTTCGGCCATATCCACATTGATGCGGGACGTCATCGTTGTTTCCAGGTCGGAGGCAGAGATTTTGATCTCTGAATCCGCCAGCTCAAACAAGAAGTTATCCAGGATGGGAAGGGTGTTATTGGTGCTCAACACGCCACTGATGGCCTGCAATTGCTTTAAAAGCAAAGAACTGGATACAATAAATTTCATATGTCGCCTGATTTTATGTTGTGAAGCAAAGATAACTTTTTATTAAAAATATTCCCGCCATTCACCCACAATTTTGGGGGTTGGTCTGAATTTTATCTTTCAGCGGGCCGGATCGTCCTTAAAATAAGACAGCGGCCGTTTAATGGCATGAAACACGTAATACTGGGCAAGGGCAAAATCCCCCTCGTTCACCTGCAGGTAGAAACGATTCGGGTCATAATTGCGGAACTCCGAAACCAGGGTGCCGTCGTCCGGAACCTCCCGCCGGAAAAAGTAAAGCCTTGTTTCCAGGCCGGTGTCGTCGGTGATGTACACCCTGGCCGAAGGCTGACCGGGCAGGACATCCCCGGGCGGATCTCCGGCCGTTCCCGGCAAAAGACGTTCATAATAAAGGCCGGAAAAGGAATTCAGGTACCGGTGCAGGCGATCGCTCCTGATCAGGGGCAGGGCAACCTCCTCCCCGGAGCCGTCATACAGGTGGTATTCGCCCGGGGCAGACTGCTCCAGCACAAAACCCGCTTCATCACCCGAGTAGGAAGTCTCCACCCGCATGATCCCCGATGGTTTCAGGTCAACAACCACCGGATCGCGCCAAATATGGGTTGCCGGGTTGAAGACCCTTTTCAGACCTCCCCCCTCCCCGGGAACATTCACCTCAACGGGTTCATTTTCGCCAACCTGCCGCAGGTAAGTCCCTTCCCCGCCAGGGCTGTCTTCACCAATCAGAAAATGTCTGATTTTCCGCTTTCGCGGGAAGAATCCGCGGTCGCCGGGCAAGGGGATCCAGTGACCCTGCACGAACACCTCTGCTTCGACCCCTGTTTCGCCCAGCTGCGCATAAACGGCCTCCATGTCGGATAAAGGCACCGGGCGGCGGATCTCCAGGTTGCGCAAAACCGAGCGCATATCTCGAACGGCAGGCACATTGGCCATGAACTCCCCGTCAAGGAGCCAGCGGCCTTCCTCGTCGATTTCCAGATATACCGCTTCGCCTTCAGCCCCGGTCAGCCTTACAGCCACGATCTCTTCCTCAACACCCGGCGGGCTGTGCCCGGTC
>PWIY01000220.1 GCA_003560215.1 Bacteroidales bacterium
ATACAGCACTTTATCAATACTTACCTGGAAGACCTTGAGTTTAAGCACTCACTGCGCATCCCCTTTGATTCTTTTGTGCTTGACAAACCCGGGATTGGCCGGGAAGTGAGCCTGCCGCCCGACAGGAACAGCTACAGCACACCCTATTATGAATCTTTCCGGATTCGCCAGGGAATTTTACATAATCCCGTACACGACCGACGCACTACCAAAGGTTCATTTCATATTGTAAAGGGCGGACTGCCCATTCCCGCCGATAAAAAAGCAGTACCCAAGATCGCTTTTGCCCATATGCTTCATGCGGCCCTCAACCCGCCGGAAGATTTTATGGTACTTCCCTTCACAGCCTCACAAAAAGAAAAAGCAAAGGTGTTTGCCTCGCTGATGCTCCGGCCTGTGGTGAGTCCTGAGGTAAAGGGAGTAAGCAGGCAGAAAACCATGGAAGTCCGGTTTTTTGCACCGGCCGGATTTGTCAGCAATCTGGATTTTGTGGAAAGTATTTTCGGGAATGCAGGAGACCCCTATCTGCACCAGAACGATGCCGGCCTGGATCCTGCACACTGGTCAGGGCATACCGGATGTGTAATTCTGGCACCCCATCTTACGCAGATGAAGAAAAAGGATATTGGCCTGCCTCACTGGGAAGATGCCACTGAACGGATGAGAAAGGATGGCATGTGCTGGAAGGAAGAGGACGAATTTTACAACGACGGGGTTCCCTTCAAGCTTACATGTCGTGACGACCGGGGTGTGGTGGTGACCCTGATTGCAGACAATTACTTTGGCTACAGCAAAAAAGAGGTGAAAACCCAGCTTTCCTATGCAGCCAACCTGAGCGGGAACTGCGAGGAGGAACATGCAGGAGGGGCGCTTGCATTTGCCCGGCGGAACATGGGAAGCTTTTTTTCTGCTTCCCGTCTGCAGAAACGTTTCCTCGATTCCTATGTGTTTGAGGACATCAAGAAGCACTATGGTCCGATGATGTACCTGCATGAAGACAATTACGGGGTGGATAAAAACCACCCTGAGGTGATTTATATTCCTGAAAATGCAGACATTGATCTGTACCAAAGCGTCATAAGCTGGAAATACAAGGGGAAGAAACGGGAGATCAGGCTGCTCAGAAATCATTATTATGTGCTTCCCTGCGGATTCAAGGTGCACATGGAAAAGCATCCTTTTGCGCCCGACTGGCGGCTGGTGATCACCCAGGCGGAGGGGAGCTTTTTGCATAAACCCAGTACTGTTTCCGGTGGCGGAAAATCTGAGATATCCAAATCACTGCTCAATGCCATCATCTACGATACCTTTTTCATTGATGATATCGAAAAGGATTTTACGGCTGCCGAAGAGATCATCAATTATGACTACAGCAAACGATGGAAAAACCCGGACGACCACCCGGCTGATCACCGCCCCCTGCTGGATCAGAAACGCTCTCTTGGTTCGGTGATCAAACTCCTGACTCCCTTTCAGGGGTATACCGATGCGTACAATGAATACCTGAAAGGGATCCCCGATCATGTGAAAGCCCTGGTATTTCTTATTAAGCGGATCAGCATTGCCACCGGGCACCGCGACAGGGACTGGCGGAATTATTTTACGGTGGATAAGGTGAACGGAAGAACCGGCCATGCGCTGATGTTTGACAACCGCAAGATCAGCACCTCCTATCTTCGGGTGGGTTTTGGCAAGGACGATTCCTGGAATATGTATTCCCTGCGCCCGGACTTTATTGCGGCTGCGAAGGTTCAGATGGAGGATGATATTTCTGCCACCCTGACCGTTCCTGCAAGCCAGGTTACGTATTTGCGTGAGGATGTGAAGCGCAAAAGCGTCAAGTTTGTGGAGAATTGTGAGTACCTGTTCTTTCAGCGTCCGGATGAGGCCATCAACAGGGGCTATGACAAGGAAGCTGAATCGGATCTGTCTCAGATGAATAACTTCACCACCAACTATGAGCCACTTACCCCGGAAGACGGACAGGATATTATTGAAGAGGCGATTGAGTTTGACAAGTATACAGAGCCCATCAAGAATCTGATCATTCAGGGTGCCGGAGACGAGAGCGGGCTTTATTTCATTTCCCCGTCTCACCCCAGGCGGCTCGAAGACGGGAGCATTACCAAGAACCCCAGGTACCTGCAGGCACGTCCGGAATTCAACAATCCTGCCGACGGATATCTGGCCCATGTGGGCATCCGGTTCGCCAGAAAGATTCCTTTGGACCAGCCCACATTGTTTCCCATCGACGACGTGTTGCCGGGCAGAAGGAACAATCCGCCGGATCACAAAATAGGCATCAGGCCCCTGAGTGTGTATGCTCCCATCCATTACCAGGAACTGCCGGAGCTTTTTATGGACTTCATCTGCAGCCTGACAGGAAAATCTCCATCTACCACAGGTGCTGGTTCTGAGGGGGCACTGACCAAGGGACCCTTCAACATGCTGGTGCCCACCACCGATCTGAACAATGCATTGATATCATACATTCTTACCGGATACAGTGCTTTTTCAAGTGCAGCAGGACACATTGGTGCCGGATACCGCTTTGATCATGATCTGAGTATCCTGATCCCTGAGATCTGGTGCCGGCTCGATCCCGATGAAAAAACCCCGGATAACCTTTTGAAGGAAGGCGTGTTGGAGAAAGTGGACGATTTTGAGCACAAGGGTGAAAAAATCCTGGCCAGCAGGTTGGGTTACCGGATTAATGAGGCCTTTGCCTTCAAGTATCTGGGCCGGGTGTTTGAAGAACCCATGAGTATTTTCCCCAGGGAAGTACTCCGGCCGGAGGAGCAATCCTTGGAGGACTTTGTGGACGGGGTCAAAAACATTTGCGAAGCCCAGCAAAGAGTGGCCAGGCAATATTTTGAAGAAAGCAGTGTGGAGTCGGCCATTCCCCCGCTGAAAGCTTTACTGCACATTATGGCGCATGGTCACTATGAAGGCAAAGGAGCGGATAACCCTGAGATTCGGAAAATGTTTACTGCCGAAAATGTGCTTTCCAGTGACTGGTACCATGAAAGGTTGAAAATCAAGCAGCAGAAAGACATTGACCTGTGGAAACGTAAAATCGACTACCTGGAAGAGTTTATGGCTGCAGAGATCAATCTGCCTGTGGTGGAACAACTCTCACTGGAAGAAAGGCTGGATTTTGCCAGGAACGCACTGAAAGAAGCTGAATCACCCGAATACCTGAAATCTCTGGAAGGTACCATCGGGGCCGATCCGCTTTTTCGATCTTAGCAGCGACCGATTCCTGATCTTCATCTTAAATCTCCCAGGAATATGTTTACGGATGTAAAATATTTAAAGAAA
>PWIY01000013.1 GCA_003560215.1 Bacteroidales bacterium
AGGGAAATGGTGCCGGGTTCCAGGCTGATAAAACCGCCGGCGGTGGCTGTCCTTTGCTGCACAGGCTTGCTCCCGACATCCACCATGTTGGCCTTCCCGTCTTTGTCTGTGTGAGAAAATGAAGGCATGGTTTATTTATATTTTTTGTACAATTGATCAATGCTTTTCGGGCTCCCGATGATGGTCAGGGAATCACCTTCCTTTAATATGGTATTCCTGCCGGGTGTCAGCACTTTGTTTTTCCTTCTCATCAATACCGGCAGGGTGTCGGGAGGCAGGTCAAGTTCACCCGCTTTCTTTCCGATGAATTCCCCTGCCGGGGAGTCTGATGCCAGGTCAAGGGATACATAACGGTCATTATGGAGTAAATATTCTTTAACCTGCTGCTCGTCCTGGCATTCGAGCATTTTTTCCACAAAGTTTTTCCTTTCCAGGATATCGGAAATGCGTACCAGCAACCGGAGGTGCTGGCGCTGATCGCCGGCCGGGCTGACCAGGAAGAAGAATACATGAATGGTGTCGGTTGAACGGATGCCCCCTTTTTCCACATCTCTTTTGATCCCCTTCCTGGACAAAACAATTTTAAGTTTTGGTCTCTGAATGTGGTCAAGCTCAGCATGGAGCAGCGACACATTGGGATACAGCAGGCTGGGGTCAATGGGGGATTTTTGCCGGAATGCGGTTTCGATCTCTTCCGGATCTTTTTCCAGCTCTTTGGAAAAGCTTTTGGATACCTGGGTCAGGAGTTTGCTATAATTGTCAAGGAAGCGGTTCTTGATCAGGATGTCGGTTTCAATGATCAGGTGGTCAAAGGGGTCATCCTCCCGCAGGCCTTTTTCTTTCAGTAGTTCGATGAACTCCCACTCAAGTCCGGGATCCTGGTATTTTCCCATCCTGGCGAACCAGTGGAAAATGGCCCCTTCCCTCCGGGTGTTTTTCCTGCCATACCATCTGTACCACAGATGTGCAAGCAGAAATACTCCGGCACACAATAACAGGGGGAATGCCCCCATGTATATGATCAGAATTCCATAAACGGCTATCCCGAAATATTGAATATAGGGAAACAACGGAGATCTGAATCCGGGGTCGTATGAGGGGATTTTGCTGTTTCGCATCACAATGACAGACACGTTGACCAGGAGCATGATGACCAGGTGAACGGTGCTTGCCATTTTGGCGATTTCATCGGCAGTCAGGACGAGGATAAAAAAGGCCACAATGGCGGAGGTGGCAATGATGGATACCCCCGGTGTGTAAAAACGGTTGACCCGGGAAAAAACCGGGGGTAGCAGCCGGTCTCTTGACATGGCAAGGGGGTATCGTGAAGCCGACATGATGCCTGCATTTCCGGTGGAGGCGAATGCGGCAAAAGCTGCGATAACCAACAGCAGCAAGCCCGATTGGCCGGGCAGCCAGCCCATGAATGCTTCACCGGCTGTGGCAATGGGCGTCATGTCTTCCTTCAGGGCAGCGGAGTCGAGAACAGCGACCACCACAAATACTCCGAGGGTATAAATGGCCATGGTTACCAGCAGGGAAAGGATCATGCCCAGCGGAATGTTCCTTTCCGGGTTTTTGACCTCCTCGGCCACACTTTCAATCTTGGTCAGCCCGGCGTAGGAAATAAAGACAAACCCGATTGTGGTCAGCAGTCCCATCGGGCCAAATGGGAGCAAGGGGGTATAGGTATCCCGGAGTTTTGCGGCACCCATATCTCCGAATATGTATATGAAGCCCTGGGCCATAAAGAAAGTGAGTACCACAATAAGCGTTACCACCAGCATTTTTTGCAGTCCGGAGCTTTGTTTGGCACCGAATATATTCAGAAGCATAAATACGAGGGTCAGGCTCAGGGCGACCACTTTGATGGGCAGATCAAGGAAAAGACTGGTGTAGGCTCCCAGCCCTACCAAAGTAAAGGAAGTTTTTAGTACCAGCGAAGTATATACACCGAATCCTCCAAGGTTCCCTGCCATTGGCCCCAGGCTGCGGTCAATGAAATAGTAGGATCCTCCGGCCCTGGGAAGGGCTGTTGCCAGTTCAGCAATGCTGAACATGGCAGGTACCATGAGCAGGCCACTCAGCAAATAGGCGAGGAAAACCGATGGGCCAGCCTGTGCATATGCCAGCCCGGGAAGCAGGAAAAACCCTGAGCTGAACATGGCTCCCGTGCTGATGGCAAACAGGTCAAAAAGCCCAAGTGACTTTTTGAGTTTAGCTTGATTTGCTTTGCCCATATTTTGAACCCAATTGTAACTTTTGGGGTATTTTTTAGTTGTTGTTTTTTTTGTGAATGGATGCTGTCGCTACCCTGGATCAGCCACCAATGCTGTGGAAGCAGTTCCTGTAGCTTACAGTCCCTTTTTCCGGTTTGTTTCTCAATGCCTTTTCCAATGCCTCGCGGGTTCCGTCCACACGGATATCGTAGGCAATGTCGCTGAAAAGGCAGGGTTTGATCTTGCCATCGCTTGTGAGCCGCAAACGGTTGCAACTCCTGCAGTCGCCACCACTTCCGCCTTCCACGACGCTAAAATGGCCGGACTTTAAGTCCATTTGTTTGATAAATCTGATTTTCAGCCCATTGTCAAGGCAGTAGTTTTTCAGATCCATCGCATCCCGGCTTTCTTCATTTTCGGCCAGCACGCAATTGACTTTGATGGGAGAAAGACCGGCTTTTTTTGCAGCCCGGATTCCGGCAAAAACTTTGCGAATATCACCGCCACGGGTCAATTCCCTGAACTTTTCCGGATCCATTGTGTCCAGGCTGATATTGATCCGATGCAGCCCTGCTTCAGCCAGCGGGCCTGCAAAGTGTGAAAGCAGGGTGGCATTGGTTGTCATAGACAGGTCTCTGACACCGGTCACCCCTGAGATCATTTTCACCAGATCAATGATATCTCTGCGCACCAGTGGCTCTCCACCGGTCAGCCTTACTTTGTCAATTCCCATTGAAACAGCTGTGGCCACCACTTCACGGATTTCCTCAAACGAAAGAATGTCTTCGTGGCTTAGCAGGCATGGGTCGTTCTCCGGCATACAGTAACTGCACCGCAGGTTGCAGCGGTCTGTCACTGAAACACGCAGATAATTGATATGCCGGTTATATTGGTCTAACATCGGTATATTCTCCTTTTTGCAGTTCAAATGTGCCTTTGGGGATGCACATGATCCCGTTGGCCAGGCTTATGGCGTGTATGTGGGCGGAGCCGTGATACCTGGCCGGTACCACTGTCCCTTCCGCACTGATGTGCACCGGAATGAATTCCACCCTGTCGGCTTTTTTCCTTTTAAAGTGTATGTCGAGAGGCATTTTG